>DAHXOM010000308.1 GCA_027364825.1 bacterium
ATATAATAAAGATCAACAGAGCACCCCATAATTTCATGAAACTGCCTGTTCTTGACCAACTCGGCAGTGCAGTTGACAGGTTGGCGGCACATAATAACTACGAAGGTCTCATCCTGACGAGTGCCCTGGATAACATCTTCATCTCCGGTCATGAGATTGTTGATCTCGTTGAAGAGGACACCAAAAGGAAATTCAGGAAGTATCTGCGAGCGATAGCTGAGACACTTCTGTCGATCCAGAGACTCAATATGCCTACACTTACCCTTATCAACGGTCATTGTGTGGGGTTCGGGCTTGAACTCGCCCTGTGTACGGATTTCCGCATTGTTTCCGGTGAAGACATTAACATAGGCTTTCCCGACGTAAAACTCGGGACATTCCCGCCCTTCGGCGGCATATACAGGCTCGTGAGCCTGCTCGGCGAAACAAAGGCAAAAGAATTACTCATGAAAGGCAGGCTGTTAAAGCCCTCAACAGCGGTTGAATGGGGATTGATAGATGCCGTTTCGAATAAGGAAAACATCATGGCAGATGCTCAAAAGATGCTCAAAGGTATATCACGGCATGCCTCGTTGGCGATGACTGCAATTAAAAGGTCTATTATAGATTCCACGCTGAAGGATTTTATGACGGTCATTCAGGAAGATATCGAAGATTATACAACGATCGTCCGATCCCATGATTATGCAGAAGGGAAAAAAGCCCTTCAGGAAGACAGGACCCCGGAATTCAAAAAGAAATAGTATTTTATTTACCCTTAAAATTACCCTGACGCTTTTCAAGCATGGCCATAAGTCCCTCTTTTGCATCTTCTGTGTCCATGAGTTTTGTAACACGCGGCAGAAGCTCTCTTGATTCAGCTTCAACTCCTTTGTTGATCGCTGTCCTGGCAGATGCAAGGGTTGCCTGTACCCCCAGAGGAGCCTGAAGAGAAACCGTTTCTGCAATCTCAAGAGCACGGGTTAGCTCCCTGCCCGGTTCCGTAACCTCTTGAACCAGTCCGATACGGTAGGCTTCAGAGGCGCTGATCTCATCACCGGTCAGCAAATACCGCATTGCATTACCCCATCCGGCTGCCTGCACCATGCGTATCGTTGCTCCGCCAAACGGATAGATGCCCCGTTTTATTTCAATCTGTAAGAATCTGGCATCGGATGCAGCAATGATAATATCCGCAGCAAGAGACAGCTCAATTCCAACCGTCATGCAGTACCCTCTGACAGCGCAGAGAAGCGGCTTGGTCCGTGCTTTACCGTAGAGTGCCCATGGATCGATTGCATTTTCCGGTATAAACGATTGCCCTGCCTTTACCTTTGGTGCAACATCCGCAAGATCAAGCCCTGAAGTGAAATGATCGCCGTGTCCGAACAGAACAGCGCATCGTAAATCCGGATCCCGTTCATACTCCGTATAAGCAGCACTGAGTTCCGAAAGCATTGTCCAGGTAAATGCATTTCGCTTCGCGGTCCTCTGAATACCGATTAATAAAACGTGACCGCGGACTTCCCGTGTGATCGTCCCTTCTTTTTGATCAGACATAGTAACCTCCTTATCTCATTTTCAAAAAAATATTCAAGCTTATGTACCCGCTCGTTTGCGCAGATGATCGCGCAGATAAGACCGATCGCCCAGCCTGAGCAATAAAGGGCCATGCGGCGCAATTTCCACAATACTGATTGAGGCTACCGGCATACCAATGCGATCGCGAAAACGTCCCACGTCAATGCCCAACAGTGAGCACAGCATAATTTGAGTCGCGGCCTTATGCGAAACAATAAGGACATTTCCCGTCGCGTACGTTTTCTCAATCTCCTCAAGCACGAGTAAACTTTGTCTGGCGACATCGATACCTTTTTGTCCTCCGGTGGGAGCATTCCATCCCGGGTCATTTAACCAGCGAATATAGTCATCATGAAACTCGCGATTGACCTCAAGGGGGGTCTTACCCTCCCATTGACCAAAAGCAATTTCTTTCAACCCTTCCTTGAGCTGCATTCGTATCCCGGCAGCCTCGCAAAGAGGTCTGGCCGTGGCTATGGCACGGCGGAGCGGGCTGGAAAAGACAGCTGTCCAGGGGAGAGATTTATAGGCATCCGCAAATTCCTCTGCCATCTGATGACCTTCCGGAGTCAAGTCCGGGTCGAGAGTACCGCAGTAACCTCCTGTCTGGCTGGCAGTGGTTTCCCCATGCCGCAGAAAATAAATGATTAAACTCATCCTTGAGTACTCCTCTCTGTTTTAATCGTATGGGCGCTGACCCAATCAGGTAACGGTTTTTTAAAGATATCCATCTTTTCTATTTCTTCTTGCGCGTTAAAGCCGCAATCTGTTCCTTGAGGTGCTTTACATTATCCTCAAGGTTATTGTCCGAGAAGATCTCGGAGCCCGACACGAAAACGTCCGCACCTGCTGCTGCAAGCTCGCCGATAGTATCTCGGTGCACCCCTCCGTCAACACCTATAAGCACGGGTAGTTTCAGGTTGTCGATCTTTTCCCTCAGCCTGCTGATCTTGGGTATTACCGACGAGATGAGCTTCTGTCCGGAAAAGCCGGGATTGACCGTCATGATGATGACCATATCCACGTCATGGAGCAGGTACTCTATGCTTTCAAGCGGAGTTGCAGGGTTTAAAACGATCGCTGCCTTTCTGTCCAGTTCCCGTATATGCTGGATCGTACGAGATAGGTGGACGTTCGACTCAACGTGCACGCACAGCCAGTCGGCACCTGCGTCTGCAAACTCCTTGAGCATGCGGTCGGGGTCATGGATCATCAGGTGTGCATGAATGGGCAGGCTTGTGGCCTTTTTTACCGCCCTGAGTATATCGGGTCCGAATGTTATGTTCGGTACGAAGCATCCGTCCATGATATCGGCATGGATCCCGTCCACGCCCGTATGTTCAATCGTTTTTATTTCTTCATCAAGCCTGCCGAAGTCTACCGGCATGATAGATACAGACAGCATTCCCATCATGAACCTCCTGAAACGGACTTCTTTGTTTTCTCGAGCAGTGAAGCAGCTTCCGAGTCCGCGAGCCAATGTAATTCACCTACCGGCTTTATGAGCTGTGCCGGCAGCCTGTTTGGTTCATACCCGCCCTCGATCACTTCTTTCAGGATACGGGCCTTGGATACACCGGACACTAAAAAAACGGCATGCCGTGCACGGTTGATTACACGGGAAGTAATCGTCACTCTGTACACACCCGATGCAAAGACAGATGCAGTAAAGTGCTTCTTCTCCTGAAGTGCCGGCGAACCGGGAAACAGTGAAGCTGTGTGGCCGTTTTCTCCAAGCCCCAGCAATACCAGATCAAACACAGGGTCACCTGCAAAAAAGTCTGTCAGCTCTGTCCCGTATTCAGCGGCTGATTTTTCAGGGGACTGTGCACATCTGATCGGGTGTATGTTGGATTCCTTGAGCGGCACACGGCTGAGCAGGGTTTCACGGGCCATGCCTTCGTTGCTCATGGGGCTGCCCAAGGGCACACAGCGCTCATCACCCCAGAACACCTGCACTTTGTCCCATGCGACCATGCTTCTCAATGGTTCGCTTGCAAGCATGCTGTACGCAAGCCTCGGCGTAGTACCGCCGGACAGCGCAGTACAGAATACTCCTCTTTCCTTTATCGCCTGAAGGGAGATATCCGCAAACAGATCTGCACCTGCCCTGCTCATTGATTCATAATCCCTGTAAATACCGATCACGGTTCATCCTCTGTTTTGACTTTGCATGCTTTTACTTTTTTACCGGTCTGAGCCAACAGGGGCGTAACCCAGCTATACCCGCTGCTGGCAACAAGCGTTTCTGCATCCTCCGGCCCCCATGTACCTGCCTGATAATTGGGAAAGTTCGCAGGCCGGGCTGTAGTCCACACGTCGAGGATCGGGGCGATCACAGACCATGCAGCTTCCGTCTGGTCTGCGCGCATGAACAGGGTGGCATCCGCCCGCATGACATCAAGGAGCAGGGTTTCATAAGCATCCGGCAGAACTGCCCCAAACACATCCCTGTAATAAAACTGCATCATTACCGGCGACAGACACATAGCCTGTCCCGGTTCTTTTACCTCAAAGCGCAGGAGTATGCCTTCGTCCGGCTGTATTGCGATCAGCAGTCTGTTCGGCCGCCAGTCCATCATGCCTGCAAAGGGGAAGGT
>DAHXOM010000309.1 GCA_027364825.1 bacterium
CCATTGTTAAATTAAACACCCCAAAAGATTGTCATAAATTTTCAATATCTTCATAAATATTTTATAGCATAGGATTTAAGGGCTATCAAGAATTTTGAAGAATACTGTCATTAAAAAATCAAAAAAAGATTCAGGGTTTACGGTAATAAAATAGCAGACAGTTGTCCCTTATAAATACGAATATCTTTTCACCGTGTTTTTTTTCTGACATAAACGGTCTTTTCCACTTGTGCGATAATCGTATTGTCGTCGTCCGTCAGGTATACCGTAAAAACGGGCTCTGTTTTCCCGTTTGTGTCTGCAAGATGCTTAATCTCATGGATCCTCTCCTGCGGTATATGGAACTGCACCTTGATCGTGCTGCGTCCCGGCTTTTTAAACTTTATCGAGGCGTGCTTGTCCCATACGATGTAATCGCTGCCGAGAGTCTTTATGAGGATAATCGTAAAGAACGGATCACACATTGAATAGAGTGAACCGCCAAAATGTGTGCCGAAGTAGTTCTTATTGTAAAACCTCAGCTTCATCCTGACATCAAAGGTCCTGTAATCAGAGGATATACGGGTTATGTGTATGCCGGCACCAAGATACGGGAGATAAAGATTAAACATCATCCTGAATAAAAAGAGCCTGAGGGATTTCATTGGGTTTTTCAACATAAACTAAGCGTCAATACAGCATAGTTTTATTGTTTTTGCAATCGCTGCCGGGGAAAAAGGGGGCGGCATACTGCCGCCCCTTTTGAAATTATTGGAGATTATTTCCCTGCTATTTTTTGAGCCGTCTTTGCAAGGTTTTTGCCGAACTCGAATGCGAGCCGTTTTTCTTCCTCTCCTACAGGCTTTGAACCGTCACCGGAGATATAGGTCGGCCCATAAGGATCGCCCGATCCTTTGATCGTATATCCCATGGGCATTATCAGCATGCCGTGATGGTATGCGAATGTACTCAAGGTAAGTATGGTTGTTTCATGGCCTCCGTGAGGCGTTGCTGCTCCGGTAAAAAAAGCCGCCACCTTTCCTGCAAGCGCTCCCTTGGCCCACAGCGGTCCTGTCTGATCGAGAAAATTCCTGAGCTGTGCCGTGGTATTGCCAAACCGCGTCGGCGTGCCGAATGCAATGCCGTCCGCCCATTCGAGATCCCCGAGTGCTGCCTCGGGTATGTCCTTTTGCAGCGCATTCCCTGCAGAAAGCCCCTGGTTGCCTTTGATAATGTCTTCGGGTACAAGCTCCTTTACCCTTCTCAGCCGTGTTTCAGCACCTGCCTCTTTGGCCCCTTTTTCGATGGCTTTTGCAAGGTCAAGGGTATGACCGTACGCTGAATAATATACAATCGCTATCTTTGCCATAGTGTTCTCCTTTGCATTATTTTTTATCTATACTGTATTTGCCTGCACCCAGGAATGCTATATAGATTGCCCCGCCCATAAGCCCGATATTTTTCAAAAGATTGAGTAACTGCATCTGCTTCTGCATGGGATCAGTCGCGTGGAGCATCCCCAGAAAATGTACCTGGTACGTTACCGGGATAAGGAATAAAATCAGGATGATTGCACCGTAGGATATCTTCCATCCCAGCAGTATCGATATGCTCCCTACCAGAAGCATCAACCCCGTTACGACTATGGCGAGCTTTGGGAACGGCACGCCGGCAGATGCTGCATAGCCTGCCATTGCATCTATCTTTGTTAAATGTCCTATTGCCCCGAAAGCAAATATCAGGGAGAACAGAACCCTGCCCACAAGCAATAACCCGTTTTTGTATTTTTCCATAGAACCCTCCTTTTTTAGGTATTGTTTTATTATAG
>DAHXOM010000310.1 GCA_027364825.1 bacterium
ATGAAACAAATTACTATCACGCCTGTGTAATGCTCGGTGATATATTTTTTGGCAAGGGGATGTTCGTACAGGGTATGGAAAAATATAAAAAGGCCATCGGCAATAAACCCCTGGACAAGACTACCGTAGATGCATACTACGGTATAGCTGTGGCACTTGAAAATACCGGTGAAACATCAATAGCGATTATGATATACGATAAAATCCTTGCTGAGGATTATAATTATAAGGACACTCGGAGCAGAATAAAAACCCTCAAGGAACAGCCTCAAAAGGCCCGGAAGATAGTTTCCGCTCCTGATACACGATATAGCATAGTAAAGGAGATAGGGCGCGGTAATATGGGTAAGGTCTATGAAGCCTACGATACTGTTCTGGAACGAAGAGTTGCTTACAAAATACCGAGCCTTGATCTCACCCATCATCCGGAACTGGTACACGATTTTTTAAGGGAGGCGAAATCCGCTGCATCGCTGAATCATCCGAATATCGTTATCGTATATGACGCCGGCAAACAGGGGGACGATTATTATATAGCAATGGAATTGATACAGGGTAAAACGCTGAAGGATGTGCTTCATGATAAGAGCAGTTTGACACCCCGGGAGTCCATAAAAATATCGGAACAGCTGGTTAGGGCGCTTGTGTATGCACATGGAAGCAATCTCATTCACAGGGACATAAAACCGGGAAATATCATGATAACGGACGAAGGCGTTGTGAAACTGATGGATTTCGGACTTGCCAAGATCATACACGATACTACGCAGTCTGCCACAAAGATTATCGGTACACCCTATTACATGTCACCGGAGCAGATAAAAGGGGAAAAAATAAGTTTTGAGACAGATATCTATGCGTTCGGTGTCGTACTGTATGAAATGCTGACCGGCGGTCCCCCGTTTCAGAAGGGGGATATTTATTATCATCATTTGCACACACAGCCGGCTGCCCCCAACAGTATCGTACCGGAAATCCCGGATAAGCTGAACAGCATCGTATTAAAATGCCTGCAGAAAGAGCCTGACAGACGCTATCCCAGTACATCAGAGCTGTTGTCCGCACTGATATCTCTGAGATCGTAGCCTCCCGGTGTCTCAGCTCTTTGTTGCCATAAAAACAAATTTATAGTACACTGAATCCTATGGCGCTCAGGCTTATAGATATTACAAACGAGAGACTGGTAAAGATAGGTTTTGCTATAAAGCAGCGTGATGATGTTATAAAGACGCTCATCGATCTTATGCTGCAGGTAAATCCATTTGAGACAAAGGAATCTTTGTTCCTGCGGTTCATGGAGAGGGAAGATATAATGTCGACTGCCATTGGTTCCAATATTGCAATACCGCACATTATATCCGATAAAATCGAAATGCCTCTCCTTGCCATGGGTATAGACAAAGATGGAATAAAGTATGATAACTCCCAGGAATTGGTAAAGCTGGTGTATATGTTCGTCGGGCCTTCGCAGAAGAGGGAACCTTACCTTGAAGCACTGGTGCGTACATCAAAATTACTGAAGCAGAAAGAAAACAGAGAAATGCTCATACGTGCGCTGACACCTGCAGAGGTAATGGCAATCATAAAAGAACTGGATTGATCATGCCGGAACTGCCTGAGGTTGAAGCGCGGCGCAGGGCAATTGAAAGTGCTTTCAAAGCAGGCACGTTAACGTCGTTCGATATAGATAAAAAAGGCATCGTGAAACATGAAAATGAGCGTGTGCAAAAACATATTATAGGTGAGACGCTCCTTTCGGTTGACAGGAGAGGGAAGTATCTGATCTTTGAGTTTCCCGACGCATTAAAAATCACACTTCATTTCGGGCTTTTCGGTGAGATGGAAATAGCCGGCAGAGAAGAAAAATTACCTTCCGTATGTGCTCGCTTTGTTTTTGATGATAAACGGGCTTTATTCGTCTTGAAGTGGGCAAGTATCTGGTTCGGTATGGGTGTTGAAGACCTTGAAAAGCTCGGTCCGGATCCCCTTGCCGAACCTGAACGGTTTACGCTGAAGTATCTTGTGAGCTCGCTATCTAAAAAGAGAACAAAAATAAAACAATTTCTCATGGATCAAGCAGTCATAGCGGGCATAGGCGCTGTTTATGCAGATGAGATACTGTTTCAATCGGGTGTCCTCCCAACGAGATCGGCACACGATTTAAGCGGTGCAGAAGCTTCAAGGCTTTACGACGCTGTACAAAAAACCTTGAAGTCTGCCGTAAAAAAAACAGTTGCAGCCGGTCGAGAGGACAGGTCATTTCTGTCATTGGAGGGCAGGGAAAATTGTCTGGTATGCGGAACAAAGATTGTCAATACAAGGCTTGCAGGCAGAAGGACCCTCTACTGTCCCTCCTGCCAGAATTGACCCTTCCAACGATATATTGTTTGGATTGACATGCCCTGTCTATAACTGGTAGATTTATAGCAGGAGGTGGGTCATGACAGACACAATAGTTATGATTCATGGCATGTGGGGCAGCAGCTGGTATTGGGAACGCTACAAAAAATTCTTTGAGTCCAAAGGCTATACCTGCATAACACCGGTTTTAAGATTTCATGATATGGATCCAAAGGCGGTACCATCACCGGAACTCGGCAGAACAAGCCTGCTCGATTATGCCGAAGACCTTGAGAAAGAAATAAAAAAACTTCCTTCAAAGCCCATCCTTATGGGGCATTCCATGGGCGGACTGCTGTCGCAGATGCTTGCCGAAAGGGGGCTTGCAAAAGCAATCGTACTGCTGACATCGGCATCGCCGTCGGGTATCCTTGCGCTCAGGATGTCGGTCATAAAAAGCTTCTGGAGTGTCATGGCGAGATGGGGGTTCTGGAAAAAGCCCATGCGGCAGACATTTGATGAGGCTGTATACTCCATGATGCACCTTTTGCCCGCGGATGAGCAGAAAAGCTCTTATGAAAAATTCGTTTATGAATCCGGACGTGCTGCATTCGAAATAGGGTTCTGGCTTTTTGACGGAAGAGGGGCTTCAAAGGTGGATGGATCAAAGATTACATGTCCTGTGCTTGTCATTGCGGGCAGTGAGGACAGGATCACGCCTGCCTCTGTTGTAAAAAATGTTGCAGAAAAATACAAATCCGTTTCAACGTATAAAGAGTTTGAACACCATGCACACTGGGTCGTTGCAGAACCTGGCTGGCAGGATGTAGCCGGCTATGTGTATGACTGGCTTAAAAAATATACTGACTGAAAGGAGGTCCTGAGTATGTATCCGGTATGGCAATTGCCTGTTATAGGTTCCGCGCTTGTAATCGCATTTATTGCGTCGTTCCATATACTCCCCTCACACCTTGCAACATCTGCATTCTGGTTTAATGTTTACGTCGAAAACAAGGCGTATAAACAGAACAGGCCTGAACTCCTCGAATTTATAAAAAAGTACGTCCTTACGATCCTGATCTTCTCTTTTGTATTCGGTTCACTTTCCGGCGTCGGTATCTGGTACAGCATAACCGTTTCAAACCCAAAGGGTATATCTGCTTTAATCCACAATTACGTGTGGGGCTGGGCCACAGAATGGGTGTTTTTTGTCATTGAGATCGTTGCCATCTATGTTTATTATTATACCTTTGACAAGGTCGATAAAAAGACCCACCTGACCATAGGTTTGATATACGCAATCGGTTCATGGATCAGCATGATCATTATAACAGGTATTATTGCGTTTATGCTTTCACCCGGTAAATGGCTTAAAACAGGCGGGTTTTTTGATGGGTTTTTCAATCCGACGTATGTGCCGCAATTACTGATGAGAACATCTTTTATGTTTGCGGTTGCAGCACTGTACGCCATTGTTGTTGCCGCAACATTGAAGAACAAAGAAGTGAAATCGTTTATTATTAGGAGGGCATCTCTCTGGGGGATCGCGGGTACAGTATCCGGTTCATTATTTTTTATATGGTATTATAAGGCACTTCCAAAGGCAGCGGAGGAGGTTTCGGAGATGACAGCTCTTATACCGAAGATCCTGCCGCATGTAGTTATCGGAAGCCTTATCGTATTGATGGTATGGTTTGTTTTTACCCTGATAAAACCGCACGGGGCGAGATTGGTACCGGGCATTCTGGCCATCTTAATATTGCTGACCGGTATATTCTCGGCGGAGAGTATGAGGGAGCGTATCAGAAAGCCCTATGTCATAGACCAGTATATGTATTCGAACCAGATTATATCGAACGATATGATACCGAAGCAGGTCAGGAGCAATTTATCCGATATAGACACACAGGGCATACTCCGCTACTCGTATTTTGTACCGGCGGGTTTGCAGGTTATTACCGATAAAAACATGCAGCAGGCCGGTCAGGTAATTGCCGAGATTGAATGTTCTGCCTGTCATACGCTGCAGTCGAATGGATGGTTGAGGCCGCTGCCGGACATGGTCAAGAAAGCGGGGCTGAGCAATGTTGATGATGCCGAGGCGCTTATCGGATTTCTGAATTCTTTTCCGTTCATGCCGCCGTTTGCAGGTACGGACATGGAGAAGAAAGCACTGGCAGTTTATCTTGTAAGCCTTTATAAATAAGCGGAGGATGTTATGAATGTTGCAGAAATGTTGAAATCATTGCAGGATCCGATGGGCGTACCGTTTTATCCGTTGGTATTCCAGATACTTCTGGTATTGACCTTTGCCCTGCATATTATCTTTGTAAATTTTGTCATCGGCGGCTCATTTATGACGGTCTATGCTTACTTCCGCCGCGGTAACAACTATAGGTTATTGGCCAAAGCGTTTGCAAAGGCCACAACCATAAATTTATCCCTCGCCATTGTCCTCGGTGTTGCGCCCCTGCTCTTTGTGCAGGTCATCTATGACCCGTTCTGGTATACATCGAACGTGCTGTCGGCATCATGGATGATTGGTATACTGTTTGTCCTCATGGCAGCGTTTTCCTTTGCCTACGTGTTTTATCTGAAGGTCAACAAGGGAAAGCGTCATATTGCGGTATGGGGCATACTTGCATTTCTCCTTGTCATGCTCGCCGCTGTTATCATGCATGCCGTCTCGTATCAGGCACTGCAGCCTGAAAAATGGCTTCAATGGTATATGAACAATAACAGCACGGACCTGTACGGCGCCCGGCTCCATGCATTTCAATGGCCGCGGTTCCTTCATTTTATTATTGCATCTTTTGCACTTACCGGTGTTTTTATGATGCTCTATGCGTGGTACTTCTGGAAGAGGGAAGACATGGACAAAACTTATCTTGCATGGGTCGGTAAAGCCGGTGCGGAAATGGCTGTTTACTTTACGGTCCTGCAGATGGCTGTCGGCGTATGGTGGTTACTGAGTTTACCCGCCACGTTCCATTTTTATACAAACTATATGTTTTTGACCGGTGTGCCTTTTGCCATTGTCCTGCTGCTCGTGCTGATTAAGGCACAGAGTGATCCAAGAAAATATGCATTACCGGTCGCGGCAATCATGATGCTTACCGTGCTGGCAATGTCATCTTTGAGAGAAGTGCTGCGCATGCTTTATGCGGGAAAATACAACTATTCGGTCTACAGCTATAAATTGAACCTGAGTTATGGCAGTACGGCGCTTTTTCTCGTAAGCTTTGTGATGGGAATTGTCATTGTGGGATACATGATATCGGTCGTTTTCAAAATGGGCAGGTCCTCGAAGCCCATTGACCTTTCATCGCTGAAACTGAGGTCTTGGAGCGTATATCTGATGATTGCATGGATATTGATGATGATCGGCATCGGAGTGGCAATAGCCTCGTGAAAGTCAAAATATTTTGAGGTTTTTTACACTTTGTTACCACTTAATTACATTTAAGCGGTCTAAATTATCAAAATGCGTATCCCCTGTAACAAGCGGTATATTATGTTCTATACAGATAGATGCAATCCAAACATCATTTTCAGGGATTGGTCGTCCTTTCTTTTTTAGCTCTAACCTTACCGAGCTATAGAAATTAGCCGTTTCTCTTGTAATATCTAAACAATTACAAGTATTCACGAATTCATTGTAGAGCCTCAGGTTTTCTTCTTTGCGATGAGAATTTTGTGCAGCAAATAAAAGCTCTCCTACTACAGGCAAAGGAAGATAAATAATCGGTGAACTTACAAGTTTTTTAGTTATAAGGGGATCGTTCTTGAATAAACGTATCACTATATTTGTATCAAGGCTAATCCTTCCATTCATCAGGATTTACCTTTTCAAATTCTTCCTCTACAGTCGCTATCATCTTATTTGCTTCTTCCTCGCTGAGTATGCCGGCAAACTTTGAGAGTGAAGGTGAAATCGCTTTTACAATGGATACCGTTACCTCAACTTCAGAGTTTTCCCTTAAACCTTCAATGGCTTCCAATGGCTTCAATACACCGTGCTCATATATAGCATGAATAGTCTTGGTCACTTTGATCACCTCACATTTTATAATAATTCTATAGATTAAAACGTTTGATGTCAATACACTGGAAGGTAAACCTACCACATGCCGAGAATTGAAAGAGCAGCAGCAATAGCTTCACAGAAAAAATCAAAGACACCAAAATCTCAAT
>DAHXOM010000312.1 GCA_027364825.1 bacterium
CTATAAGGAAGCCCCAAGACTTACACCCGAGGAGCTCGGCAGGATGACGTTTGGAATCATGACTCCTGTCCAGAGAGAAAAGTTTAAGACAACCTATGAGCTGGATATGGCTTACGGCGTACCCGGGCTCGGAAGGTTCAGGGTGAACATATTCCAGCAGAGGGGCACCATAGGCGCGGTGTTCAGGGTCATTCCCTTTGGAGTACCCTCTTTTGATCAATTGAATCTCCCGAAGGTCATCGAGAAGATAGCACAGGAACAGAGGGGACTTGTGCTTGTTACCGGAACAACGGGCAGCGGTAAATCAACAACCCTTGCCTCCGTAATTGATCATATCAATGCGAACAAAACATGCCATATTATGACCATAGAGGACCCGATCGAGTACTTGCTGAGAGACAAAAAGAGTATTGTAAATCAGCGGGAACTCGGCGTCGATACCCAGAGCTTTGCAACAGCACTGAGGAGTGCATTGCGAGAAGACCCGGACGTTATACTCGTCGGAGAGATGAGGGATTTCGAAACTATCGAAACGGCCATAACCGCGGCCGAAACGGGACATCTTGTTTTCAGTACACTGCACACGCTTGATGCAAAGGAATCCATCAACAGGGTAGTATCCATTTTCCCCCCGTACCAGCAGAAGGCCATCAGGTTGCAGCTCTCGTCAATTTTAAAGGCCGTTATCTCACAGAGGCTTGTGCCAAAGGCCGATAACAAGGGAAGGGTGCCGGCAATCGAGGTCATGATAGCGACTGCGAGGATAAAAGAACTCATCGCCGACGAGGAGAGGATTACCGAGATCCACGACACCATTGCAAAAGGATTTACAACCTATGGTATGCAGACATTCGATCAGTCCCTGCTCCAATTGTTCAGACAAAACCTTATAACGTATGAAGAGGCTTTGAGGCAGTCAACCAACCCGGACGACTTTGCCCTGAGGGTCAAAGGTATAACATCAACCTCGGATATGTCCTGGGATGATTTTGACAAAAAATCCGGCTCCGGCAAAGATGAAGATTTTAAGATAGAGAAGTTTTGATCGGTGAATACAAAAGATATCAGAGACACCTTCCTGGGATATTTCGTTTCAAACGGACACAGACTTGTGCCGAGTTCCTCCCTTATCCCGCAGAATGACCCGACCCTGCTTTTTACCAATGCAGGCATGGTCCAGTTCAAAAAGATATTCACCGGCGAAGAAAAAGCGGACTATACAAGGGCGTGTACATCGCAGAAATGCGTAAGGGCCGGCGGAAAGCATAACGACCTTGAAAATGTGGGCTATACGGCAAGACATCATACCTTTTTTGAGATGCTCGGTAATTTTTCTTTCGGCGATTATTTCAAGAAGGATGCAATCCGTTTCGCATGGGAGCTTCTAACCGGGCAATTTAAACTGCCCCCCGGGAGATTGTGGATAACCGTTTTTAACGATGACGACGAGGCGTACAAGATATGGCAAAACGATATAAAGGTGCCCTCCAGTCACATTGTAAGAATGGGAGAAAAGGACAACTTCTGGTCAATGAGGGATACCGGACCATGCGGGCCATGTTCTGAAATCATATTCGATCAGGGAGAGACAGTCCCCTGCGATAATCCTGAAGACGGTATCGGTTCCGATTGCGACCGGTATCTTGAGATATGGAACCTCGTCTTTATGCAGTACAATAAACAACAGGACTCGACTCTTGTCCCTCTCCCGAAACCGAGCATCGATACAGGGATGGGACTTGAAAGAATAAGCGCCGTACTTTCGGGAGTAACGAGCAATTACGATATAGATATATTCAAAAGTATCATAGCTGCACTGTCCGACATACTCCATATCAGGTATGATAGGGACAAGCTTACCGGCACTGCATTGCGGGTAATAGCAGACCATATCAGAGCGGCTGTCTTTTTAATAAATGACGGGGTATTTCCTTCAAACGAACAGCGCGGATACGTCTTGAGAAGGATAATCAGGCGGGCACTGAGATATGCATTTATGGTTGGCATGCGGGAGCCGGTACTCTATACCTCCGCAAGCCCTATTGTTAAACTTTACAGCGACACCTATACCGAGCTGAATGCTCACGAGAATATCATCGGGTCTACTATTAAAGATGAAGAAACGAAGTTTTTAATGACGCTTGAACGCGGTTTATCTTTTATCGATGAACATCTGCATACGTTACCATCGTCCGGCTAAAAAGTAATAGACGGTGAGTTTGCATTCAGGCTCTATGACACCTACGGCTTTCCCATCGACATATTATCTGATATTGCAAAGGAAAACGGGGTAGGTATTGATTATCCCGGTTTTAATCAGCTCATGGACGGTCAGAAAAGAAA
>DAHXOM010000323.1 GCA_027364825.1 bacterium
GTCTTGGATTTTGGATAAGCTCAAACAGTATGTCCGCTATTTCCCCGGAGGTCTGGGGCTTCATGCCGCTGCCGGAGAATTGCGGCATCTGAGGTGTACCGTACAGAGCATTCATCTGGAATTCGGAGCTTACCACCCCGGGCATGACAAGAGATACCTTTATGTTGGGGTGCGTGCGTCTTAGATCAACCCTCAGGTTTGCTGTCAGGGAGTTCACGGCGCTTTTTGCCGCATTATAAACCGATCTGAACGTGGCGAACGGCACCCTTCCGAGGAATGAGGAGATATTGATTATATGCCCGCTGCCATTTTCCATGAAATACGGGACCACAGCCTGTATCCCGAAGAACACGGATTTAAAGTTGACGTTCATGATCTCGTCGATGTCGCTTTCCGTCAGATCAATCACGCTTTTTCCTATGCCTCTTCCCGCGTTATTTACCCAGACATCTATTCTGCCGAATTTGTTCAGGGCCTTTTCTTTCAGGTTGTCCATATCTGACTTTTTCGTGACATCCGTGCGAACGACAAGGGTACAGTTACCTGATGCTGCTGCTGTTTTTTCGAGTTCTGCTACACGCCGTGCAGCAAGGACTACACACCATCCTTCTGACCCCATTTTTTTACACAGTGCAGCGCCTATGCCGCTGCTTGCACCGGTTACCACAATGACCTTTTTATCCATGGTATCCTCTTAATGTAAATTAATAAAACGTATTCTTAGACGTATCCCTGCAAGTTTTTATACTGATTTCAATATCATAAAACACAGTTGCTCTGTTTTCAAGAAGCCACAAGAAAAACGCTTGACATCTTTATAATGGGGGGGGTAAAGAAAAACAGTAGGAGGTGTTGTATGGGGGACACTTTTCTCAAACGGGGTTTTCTATTTTTGTCTGTTGTAGTATGTACGTTCATGCTTTCCAAGCCTTCTTCTTCTGCACAAACTTCTTCCCTAGCTGTAAACAGCAATAATATCCGCTCAGGGACAATGCATGGTCCGGTAGGACCGTTCAAAAGCCTTGAGGATGCAAGAATATATCTTAAGAATCAAGGTATACAAATGGCACAAAATTTCTCACAATTATCTATGAATACGTTTTCTATCAAGCCGGATGCTATTCCTGTGCAGCCGTCTACAAACACCGGTGCATTTGTACCGCCGGCGTGTTGTTCCGGAACACCATGGAACTATCTGACGGAATTAGGATTAGGTGTACTCTCGAATGATGTGGACACGGTAAAAGAAGCGGGATATATTGAATATATGGGAAGTCCGGGAGAAGGAGCGCATCCCTATAATAGCGTATGGACACCTTATTATACCATGGGCCAAAGTATACCGCTGGGGGAGTATAATATGTATTGGTGGGCTTCATCCAATGAAACAATAAATGCAAACAACAATATAGTAGCCTTTTATGCAACGATAACTTCCTCAATTTGTACTCCAGAATCTTGCTATTATCCGCCTCTGTTTTTTGCAGTATCTTATGCGGTACCGGGTATATCCGGCTGGTTTGTAGACTACTATTTTTTTTCTTCTGGTTATAGCGGTCCGGAGATTACCTATTACTTATCGGTTTCTGACGGATGTGGTCTTAAAGATGTTGATATAGACAGGGATGGATGGACAACATGCGATGATGATTGCAATGATTACGATGCTTCAATACATCCTGGGGCATCGAGTGCTGGAGAGATATGTACGGGGATAGACTATAACTGCGATGGAATTATCGGTGAGAATACCTCTCTGAATGTGCCCTTCCTTGATCAGGGAGATCCATCGTGGGCAGGTAATAATTATAATTCCCTGAGCTGTTCTGATCCTACGAAGTGTGATATAGGAGCACAGGGTTGTGCACTCTCATCATTCAATATGGTCTGGAATTATTATTTCCAGAATTATTCACAAACGCCGGATACACTTAATCGTATATTAAATGGAGCACCTGGAGGATATGATAGTCGAGGAAGAATTAATTGGGGTGTTGGATGTGATTATGCCAGTGGTCAACAACAGAATATGTGCACTGAACAAACAGTTCCTTATGACCCATCAGTAATAGATACAGAGTTATGTGCAGGACATCCTGTTATAG
>DAHXOM010000325.1 GCA_027364825.1 bacterium
CTATAAAAATTAGAAGCAGTCCAGCGTTTGAACCATCCGTCGCCCTCCCTGAGTTCTCTTGTTGCATAAACAACGTCATAACCTTCCTTCCACTTTGCAATAAGTCTTGGTATTATTTCCGGCGGGTCCTGCAGATCAGCATCTATAGGGATTACAGCTTGTCCTTTGGAAAAATCGATGCCTGCGGTCAATGCTGTTTCTTTTCCGAAATTCCTTGAAAAATTTATAATCTTAACATTGGGATCATTCTTATTCAATTTCAGCAATTCTTCTGAGGTATTGTCCGTTGAGCCGTCATTGATGCAAATAATTTCATAATTTACACGAATTTCATCAAGCATTTTTTTTACCCTTGAATAGAATTCAGTGACATTTTCAGCTTCATTGTACAGGGGAACTATAATCGATAAAATCAAATTTTGCTCATAGCTTATTTCCGACAAGTTATTTCACCTCAGTCTTCCTCTTAGCATTATTCCCCTGCAACTGCAAGGTGTCAAAAACAGGTATCGTAATGTCTCAGTTTCGTGTGGCACCTATGCAAAGCTTGGATCATGCGGTCTTGCATTGTCCGCACGCCCTCTTAATGTAAGAGGGGGATTACAGAAGATCGAACTTCTGTGTCATTCCTCTTAAGAATAAGATAGGATATGGGGGCTTCGGTCTTCCCCTCAAGATAAGGGGCGGGCACACAAGCGAAGCCTGGGTCGAGGGAGTTATGAAAAAGTAACTCCCTTATTCCCTCTTATGTAAGAAGGATAACGCTGGAGTTTAAGAGGGGAGACTGCAGCATCCCGATAATAAGACTATTAATTTATTTGCCTGATTATCATACCTATAATGATCAGGGCTGTTAACACAGATATAATCAGTCCGAAATAAAACACCCTTGGCATATAGATAATTTTAACAGTATAACTTCCCGAGGGTAGTTTTATGCCCTGAAACAGATAATTCACATGATACATGGATACTGCTTTACCACGGATATAGGCATGCCAGCCAGGATAATACGGCTCGTTGATCACAAGGAAGCCATCTGACCGTGCATCAATTTCTGCGATATACTCTCCTGCTCTATCTCTTATCCTTGTCAGCTTGATCTTCGAATTGTCAAAGCTGCCGGACTCATCAATGCCTGCTACCAGCGATGTATTCAGAAGCTGTGGATCGTGTTTTAATAGTAGAGCTAATGCATCCTTATTTTCTGCTACCGGCTGGATTGCATCGGCAAGGTAAAGCATAGGCTTTGCATTAGGGTTCTCCCAGAGAGACAGGGATTTATAGGTGCCTATGAGGCGCAGGCTTGAGATATACTTGCTATTATAAGGGGTATAAAGATTTGTTGCAAACGGAAGGACAAAATATTTTATACCCGTTATACTTGCCGTTACAAGATCCGGCAGCATGTCAGGCCGTGCACTTACATAACCGCCGTCACTTCCAAGTATAGGTGTAGTCCCCGGGAATAAAGCAAAAAGGAATCTCTGATACAACATGGAAACCGTTATATCATAGCCGCGGAAGTCCCTTATACCGTAATTCATACTCAGGTCTGGTGTGATGATGTTATCACTCGCATAGAATGTGTAGTCTTTCGTATCCAGTTCCATTAATTCTTGTATGAGGGGTGTCATTGGCTTGAAATCACGCTTATCGGGTGTTGGATTAAAACCCATTCCGAATGTAAAAAGGTCGGTCAGGGTAAGGGCAATGAGGCACAGGCTGACAGCAACAGGTTTCTTCTTGCGTTGTATCAGCAGAAAGAGTGTGCCTGCAATAAGTAGCAAAGGGGAAAGAAACTGTATCAGAAAGAAAGCGTTTATATCAGAATAGACGCTGTATGGTTTCACAAGCCCGCCGCATATAAGGGATTTAAAGTAACACGACAGATCAACCATCCGTCCGCTTAGCAACGATTTTATAACTGGAACACTATCTATGAACGAAACAATCCACTGAATACGGAACCTTGTAACAAGGTAGAGGGTAACTACAAGTGCCGATATGAATGCTGTGACGATGATCAACAAACCTGTGTTATAT
>DAHXOM010000327.1 GCA_027364825.1 bacterium
CCTGCACCCAAAAATCCACGGCGGTATACTTGCCATACGGAGCAACAACGAGCATATAAAATCGCTCAAAGAGCACTCCATAGACCTGATCGATCTCATCATCGTCAATTTGTATCCTTTCAGGGAGACCGCACGGAAAAAGGGCGTATCCTTTGACGAAGTCATAGAAATGATCGACATCGGCGGTCCGTCCATGATACGGGCGGGTTCGAAGAACTTCAAAGACGTCACGGTCATAGTGGATCCGTCGGATTATCCATGGCTCATAGAGCATATGAAGAAAGATGACATAACCGAGAAAGACAGATTGAGACTTGCGGCAAAGGCCTTTAATCATACGGCGGCATACGACAGCGTTATTTCCAACTGGCTCAACCTGAAACTCGAGAAAGATCTGCCCGGGGAAATCCACCTTACGATGAACAGGCTGCAATCCATGCGGTACGGAGAAAACCCGCACCAGCAGGCGGCTCTCTACAGGACATCGGACCTGGACCGGCATGAAGACCTGACATTCGAGCAGCTCGGAGGGAAAGAACTTTCCTACAATAATATTGTCGATATGAGCAGTGCTTATGAGCTCGTATCCGAGTTTCGACAGCCTGCCTGTATTATTGTAAAACATACGAATCCATGCGGTGCCGCACTCTCGGACAGTATTTCAAATGCTTACGCTCTTGCATTCAAAACAGACCCTGCATCGAGCTACGGAGGCATCTGCGGGGTTAACGGCCAGCTTGATGAAGCAACCGCAAAGCTTATTGCAGATACATTCTATGAAGTCATCATTGCACCGTCCTTCTCAGTCCCTGCACTTGATATCCTCTCCAAAAAGAAAAATCTGAGGCTTATAAAGGTTTCTGCCGTTGTTCCGGAAACAATCCAGCTCGAGATACACGACACCCCGTTCGGTATGCTCGTTCAGACAAAAGATACCCTGTCGGATGAACTCAAGAACAGCCGCGTTGTTACCAAGAGGGCACCAACCCCCGATCAAATGAAAGATATGGATTTTGCAATGAAGGTATGCAAGCACACAAAGAGCAACACAATCATCGTTGCAAAATCCCAGCAGCTTATCGGGGTAGGTGCGGGTCAGATGAGCAGGGTCGATTCCGCAAAGATAGCAATCATGAAATCAAATCTCAGTACAAAGGGGGCTGTAGGTGCGTCAGATGCCTTTTTCCCTTTTGCAGACGGGTTAAAGGTGCTCATCGATGCAGGCATTACATCCGTTGTACAGCCGGGCGGTTCAATCAGGGATGAAGAGGTTATTAAGGCTGCCGATGAAGCAGGTATCGCAATGGTGTTCACCGGAATAAGACACTTCAAACATTAAGATAATGGGAAAGGGACACAAATGAATATTCTTGTTATAGGGTCGGGCGGACGGGAGCACGCTATTGTCCATAAAATCAAGCAGGATGGCATAAAAAATATATACTGTGCGCCCGGCAATGCGGGTATTGAGGAGCTGGCACAGTGCGTTCCCCTAAAAGCTGACGATCTGGACGGGCTCCTCAAGTTTGCACAGGAGAAAAAAATATCACTTACCATCGTTGGACCTGAACTGCCGTTACAGGCGGGTATTGTCGACACCTTTACGGCACACGGACTTGCTATCTTTGGTCCCACAAAACAAGCAGCAATGCTTGAGACATCGAAAGCGTTCGCAAAAAAGCTTTTAAAGACATACGGTATTCCTACACCGGCATTTGAGGTGTTTGACAGCTCCGCCGATGCCATTGATTACGTAAAGACCCTGTCGTTCCCGGTCGTTATAAAGGCGGATGGACTCGCCTCAGGAAAAGGAGTTATCATTGCCGACGAATTATCTCTTGCAATAAGTTCTATAAAGGATATGATGGACAACCGCATATTCGGAGATGCTGGCAAGGTAATACTTGTTGAAGAGTTTATGAAGGGGGTTGAGTCGAGCTATTTTGTCATATCAAACGGCAACACATTTATAAACGTTGCAAGCGCCAGGGATTATAAGAGGCTGAAAGATAACGACCTTGGTCTCAATACCGGTGGAATGGGATCGATATCGCCGTCGGATAAATTGACACCGGAACTCGAAGAAAAGATTAACGTAAGGATCATATCGCCGCTTATGGACGCCCTCAGGAAAGAGGGGATTGTTTATAAAGGAGTACTCTATACGGGCATCATGATCTCCAATAACGATCCGTACGTATTGGAATTTAATGTGCGATTCGGGGACCCTGAAACACAGGCAATATTACCACGCATAGAAAGTGACCTTGTGAGCGTATTAATGGACAGCGCTAAAGGGAAGATGTTTGCTGAATCAATAACGCTGAAAAAAGACGTCGGCGTTTGCGTTGTAATGGCTTCCCAGGGCTATCCTGTTGCTCCCCGGACAGGCATAACAATTGAAGGATTAAAAGCTGCCGGCGGCAAAGATACCTTTATATTTCATGCCGGCACAAAAAATGAAAAAGGCACCATAAAAACAGCCGGGGGACGGGTACTCGGCATCACTGCCCTTGGTGAAGACATAAAGACAGCGAGAGAAAAGGTTTACAAAGCAGTTAACTCTATTATATTTGAGGGCTCACAATACAGGAGGGATATAGGTTTATGAAGAGCAAGCTTTTATTATTGATACCGCTGCTTATGATATCATGCGCCACGGTAAATAAGGCGGAAAGCCCTGCGGCAAAAGAACCTGCCGTTGTTCAGCCTGCCGGATTACAGCAGACAGACACTACTTCTGCAATACCTATAAGTGAACAAAAGAATCCGGCAGTAGCCCGGCTTCTTCAAGAAGGTAAACAGGACCATGTTGACGAAGGGCTCGGCGTAGGTGATTCGATCAGCATTACCGTGTGGGGACATCCTGATGTAAGCGGTGTGGCCCGTATAGAGAAAGATGGTAACTTATATCTGCCGCTTGTGGGTGGAATCTCTGCAAAAGGTTTAACCCTTGACCAGCTTAAAGAGAAGCTCACAGAGGCTTACCGTGCATACATAAGACATCCGTTGATAGACGTTCAAGTAAGAGAGTATGCAAGCAGGCTTGTACTCTTGCTCGGTAATGTTGTAAAACCGGGTATATACCCTATGAAGGGCGGGACTGACCTTGTAACAGCCATTGCATTGGCAGGGGGACAGGCACTGCAATCAAATCTTTCGAGCGTATACCTCCTAAGGGATGGTCATTCCACGATTGTCAATGTGGCTGATTATCTGCAAACAGGCAACCAGTATAACGATCCGGTAATCAAGGATAAAGATGTCATATACGTGCCAAGCGCTGAGGAGCAAAATGTTGTAGTGCTCGGACGCGTTGATAAACCTGTTGCAATACCCATGAGCGGTGCTCCCATATCTATAGTCAAGGCTATAGTACTCGCCGGGGGCTTCAAACTCGGCGCCAGAAAGAATGAGGTAAAGGTAATAAGAGGGGGGTTAATCCATCCGGACATCTACACTGTTAATGTTGATGATATACTGCATGGGAAACAGCCGAATTCACCACAGGGGCTTGTACTCTATGCAGGTGATATTGTGTTTGTTCCGCAGAACGGCTTGGCATCATGGAACGACATACTCGAGCAGATCCAGCCTACTTTTGACGTCCTGCTTGCAAAACCATTGTCTGCGGCAACAAATTTTCTGCTTTTGAGACAATTACTGAGGACCCCCTAATGGCAGAGAACACATCTTTAACAACGTCACCGGAACTCGTAGAATACATACTCTTATTAAGAAGAAAGTGGAAGCTGATTGCACTGGTAACGGCTATATTCTTTATAACCGGTATGATATATACCTATCTCAAAACACCGGTCTATCAGTCAGCAGCTACCATCTACATAGAAGAACCCTTATCAAGAAACAACCTTTTGAGCGACATCATCGTGATGCAATGGTGGAACAGGACATCCTCGGAAAAATTGATAGCACAGAGCAGGTCCGTGGCCGAGCTTGCGGCAGATAAGATAGGGCTCGATTACCACATCGAGTCAGAGCCGACAACATCCAGTATACATATATATAAGATCAGGCCTTTTGACAGGAATAAAATCGATCGATTTGTCATTAAATTTACCGGCAGGAGATCCTACGATGTCTATGTCGATAACCATAACATAGGCTCCGGTGCAGTTGGGGTTTCATTTACTTCTTCAGAACTTTCTTTTTACTTGAAAAGCGCAAACAATGTATCCAGCGGCGACTCTGTAACGGTCAAAAGGGGCAGCCTTGAGAAGGCTGTTAACAGTATAAGGGAAAACACCAATATCGAAGAAATGGGCGAGATGACCAATATCCTCAGGGTAAGCTGCAAAAACAGGGATCCCTACCTTGCGAGTCTTATAGCAAATGAACTCATAAAGGCATATATTGAGTTGAGCGTACAGCGTATGAGTCAGGAGGCTTCTCAGGCATTAACCTTTATATCCGATCAGCTCAAGATCACCAATAATAACCTTGACCATTCAGAAAAGGTAATGGACGAGTTCAAAAAAGAACACGGCGTCTTATCTTTCTCGGCAGAGACCGAGGCAGCCATACAAAGGATCTCGGACCTTGAGAGAGATAAACTTGACATAGCCCTGAAAATAAAGGATGCAAACTCATTGAAGGACATGCTTTTAAGTCCCGGTGCGAACATACAAGACTACCTTATCAGCGGGTCAGATCCGGTGCTTGGCTCAATGGTTCAGGACCTTGCCAAACTCGAGGTACAGAAAAAGGCAATGCTTGAAGAATATACTGAAAAATATCCGGGTGTTGTTGCTTTAAGTGCCCAGATATCCGAATCGAAACAGAAGATCAGAGAAATGATAGGCAGCACCGTGAACCAGTTAAACATCCAGAAGAAAAACGTCACGCTGACCGAGGATGCATATCACAAGAGCCTTTCCAATCTGCCCAAGACCATGAGAGACTATGCACATCTGGAAAGGGACTTGGTAGTAAATGAGGAATTGTATGATTTCCTTCTGAAAAAGCATGAAGAGGCAAGGATCTCGAAAGCAGCAACCGTTGCGAACATCCGGATAATAGACCAGGCCATTCCT
Organism: bacterium; assembly: GCA_027364825.1. GTDB lineage: Bacteria > JAMCPX01 > JAMCPX01 > JAMCPX01 > JAMCPX01 > JAJYLM01. The sequence continues at coordinate 5,055 of DAHXOM010000327.1, forward strand.
TCTCATGATCCGATAGAGCCGCAGAAAGCGAAAAATGCACTGGTCAGCTTCCTTCTTGGCTTCATCCTTTCGCTCATTTTTGCCTTCTACACGGAGTACACAGACACCTCGCTCAAGACCGTGGAAGATGCCCGCAGAAGGCTTACACTGCCCATATTCGGCATTATACCGCAGCTTCCTCACCATGAAGCAAACGGGAAGGCAAAAAGGGAACTTATTACTGTTGAGGATCTCAAATCCACGGTAACGGAGGCGTACCGATCTCTCAGAACGAATATACAGTTTGCCGACCTGGAAAACAAGAACAAATGCTTTTTGTTAACATCATCCGGCCCGGGCGAAGGTAAATCCACAACAGCTGCGAATATCGCCATAACGCTTGCCTATGCGGAGATGCCGACCATACTCATAGATGCTGATTTCAGGAAGCCCGTAATACACTCGCTTTTTAACCTCGAACAGGAGCCCGGCATTACGAATTATCTTGTATCCGACATACCCATAACCGATGTAATAAAGCACACCAGCACGAAGAATCTCGATGTCATAACTGTTGGTATCATCCCGCCAAATCCTTCGGAATTGTTGAACAAGTCGAAGGTTGATACCCTGATAAAAGAGCTCAAAAAACATTACAGTTACATTATCTTCGATACGGCACCTATTTTACCGGTAACGGACCCTGCTATACTCGGATCAAAGGTTGACGGGGCATTCATAGTTGTTGAGCTCGGCAAAACGACAATTGAGGCGGTTTCCAGGTCACAGTCCTTGCTTACCAACACCAAAACGAATGTGTATGGAGTGATCTTAAACAAGATAAGCATGACGGTAGGCAGATACGGACATTATTACTATTACTATCACTACGACAAGTATTATCATGAGAATAAAAAGAAAACCAATCTGGAAAAGATGAAAGAAGCATTGCTGAAATTTTACAGGTTCCTGATTGGTTAAGCAAAAATGTATCAAACTATTGCGGGGCAATTCATGGATTGCCCCGCTCCAACATCTAACAGACAGTTATGGCTAAGGGCTATATAGACATACATTCTCATATACTTTACGAAACAGATGATGGTTCGGGAAGTATCGAAGAAACCATCAAAATAATCAAAGCCCTCATGGAGGCCGGCTTTTCAACCTCGTATGCTACACCGCACAATATCCCGGGCAATGACACGTCCGCATTGCTATCAAAAAGTAAAGATAAAATACGGAAGATTTCGGAAGTCCTCGAGAAACAGAATATCGGCTACGGTATATACACCGGCGCGGAAAACTATTTTGATGCATCCCTGAATATAAAAAACCCCGGGGAGTATTTTATTCCACTCGGAAATTCGGATATCTTTCTCGTTGAAATCCCCTTTATAGGTGAGAGCTTACACCATATTGATGCACTGCATAAATCGGGCCTGCGATGCATCATTGCCCACGTTGAAAGATATATGGATATAGTCCAGAACCCCGACAAGGTACACAGATTGAAACAGGCCGGGTTTATAATCCAGATGAACTTTGGCAGCTTGATCGGAGTGTACGGCTTTGATGTTATGAAAACCGCACTCTATCTTTTGAAAGAAGATATGATTGATGTAATGGCAACGGACATACATGACATACACCATGCGGACATAATTCTTAAAAAAGGATTAAAAAGGCTCGAGACACTTGTCAATCCAGCAACCCTTTTGAAGGTTTTAAAGGAAAGGCCTCATACTATTCTTACCGTGGGTTATGAAAAACCAAATGCTCAGTCTAATGATAATAATAGCTGATATGAACCCGTTATGGCAAATCCGAATAAACAATATACTCAGGATCAAGATGATCTCGAAATCATAACCCGGTGTAACAATGGGGATAAACACGCTTACAGACTCCTGATAGAGAGGTATAAAGATGCCATATACTCTACCGCGCTAAGATTTACCCGTGATCCATCAACGGCAGAAGAAGTAACCCAGGAAACATTTGTAAAGGCATGGAAATATCTTGCCAGGTTTGAAGGACGTTCAAAATTTTCGACGTGGCTGACTGCTATAGCTGTCAACAAGGCCAAAGATATGCTCAAGGAGAAACATCGGGTTGTAAGTACGCAGGATATGGATACCGGTATCGAAACATCATCTCTTCAGTCTAATGTAACAGAAGGGCCGGAAGAAACACTTATGAACAATGAACTCGGACTGCAATTAAAAAGGCTTATAGATGAACTACCTGCCCTGTACAAGGAGGCGTTTATTTTAAAGCATGTTGAATTGTTATCATATGAAGAAATAAGCAGTATCAGTAAAATAAGTATCGAGGCGGTAAAAATGAGGGTTTTCAGGGCACGGGAAATCCTCAAAGAACAGTTTTACAAAGAAGAACAAGATGGATAAACGAATACACCTGTATATAGATAACGATTTGAGTGTTCCTGAGAAACAGGCATTTGAAAGAGAGCTGTCGGAAAACCGGCAATTGTTTCATGACTATACGAAAATGTCCGGCCTTTTAAAGCTTGCGGAAAAACAATATGGGCAAACACAGTCGCCCTCGGATATAACCGATAGAATACTGGGAACAATAGCACACCGGGAGAGGTCTTATGATGCATTGCGACAGGTTTTAAGGATAGCCGCTGTACTGGCAATCGTGGTATTGACAGGGAGTGGGATTTTTACGTATGTGCACAGGACGGCTAATTTAGTAAAAATAACGTTCAACGTATCCCTGCCGGATGCTCAAAAGGTTTATCTGCTCGGAACATTCAATAAATGGGGTAATGTCCCGGAGCAATTACAAAAGACCGGCAACGGCTCGTTTTCTCTGACCCTTAAATTGAAGCCCGGTATCTACCAGTATGTTTACAAGGTTAATGACAATGAAATACTTCCGGACCCGCATGCTCAACTTTATACGAATGATGGATTCGGACAAAGGAACGCGGTCCTCATTGTAAAAAATACAAGACGCTCATAATCCCGGGGAGTCTGACGGTAAGTAACCGATCCCCTGCAAAATGGTTTTCAGACGATCGGTACAGGTGCTTGACATGAGATAGATCTTACATGTTTTACATTCCATGGAATCTTTTCTGCACGTTACTTTCTTGAATGTCCAGCACGGCTTGCTGCTATCAAGGTATACGGGACATTTTCTCCTATCCTTTTTACTGCATGGCTTTATCTCCCAGCACGGCAGCAATGCGAACAACCTGCGGATGCCCTCAAGGTTGAGCCCGACATCCTTTATCATGTGCCTCATACATTTTACACGTTCAAGATCCGCAGCGGAATAGTATCGTCTGCCGGACTTTGTTTTATACGGTATTAACACCCCGTGATGTTCATACATCCTTAACGTAGGAGCAGAAAGTTTTAATTTTTCAGATGCCTGGCCTATGGAATACAACTTTTCCAACATTGTACTGCTGTCCTGTTTGTCTTTTGTTTTTTTCATTCGAGCTCTCGTATTTTTACTTATCTTCTATAACGGCTTTCACCTTTGCCTGCAGGTTAATCGTGTATGCCCTTTCGGGTTGTCCGCCCCCGGACTTCGCATAATCTTCGTTCTTTATTCGTTGAACAACACCTTGAATAGTGCCGTCTTCCCGGTAATAAGCCCTGATCTTTTCGATAAACACTTGAGTCGCTTGCAGGGAGTTTATAAAAAACCGGCCGGCCTCTTCGCCTTCGATAACAGGCCCGTGACCTGTAGCTATATAGTCAACAGGATATTGCGTTAATATAGTAAGGCTGCTGACATACGATTTATAACTGGCAAGAAATTCCGGAAGAATCTCTCCCGATGGCAATCTTATCCCTGCAGCTTCGCCGGTAAACATGATCCTCTGATTCCTGAGATAATAACATAAAGAATCCCTTGTATGTCCCGGGGTGTATATTACCTCGAGATCGTCGTCCCCTGTATAAAAATGCTCTCCTCCCCTCAGCGGTATATCAAGCTGAAACGGCCTGAAACCGATTTCCGGATCATGGATATTCATCATTTCTTCCCCATCCTGATTGAGGGATGTTATTAGTTCTACAGCATGGCTGCTACGCATAATATCATCTATTGTGTAGTAACCGCCTATTTTAAACCCGGGGAGGAATCGTTTTAGATACGAGACAGAGCCAAGATGATCATAATGACTATGGGTAAGAAAAGCATACAGGGGAACATTATTCTGCGTTAAACAAGGAAGAATTTCTTTTGCATATACAGGCCCCATCATGGTCATGCCGGTATCTATCAAAACACAGAGCTTTGAGCCCGTAATTAAATATACAGGTATCATTACATTGCCCAGCAAAGAGACAGCCTTTGTTATTTTATAGGTCGCTTCCATAACAATGATTTTTAATAGTTGCAAAGATAAAAAAAAGCAAACGATGGCTTCGTGAGTGTATTTAATTGCAAAACTACACTGTTGCCAATGTTTAAAAAAACTGTTATATTAATTGTAATTATTGTTTAACCGCGGCATGGTGTTAGATTTTTGTTAAAAAGGTTATTATATTTGAAAGTTGCAGGGATTTTCAGTTTTTTAAAAGGAAATTATGATTGTTATAT
>DAHXOM010000328.1 GCA_027364825.1 bacterium
TAATATTATTATGGGTTATGTCAATTATTCCAAGATTTTAAGTTCCGCACTGTACGGTGTTGACGCACAGCTCGTTGAGGTGGAAACAGACATTGCGAACGGCCTGCCTTCTTTTACCATAGTCGGCCTGCCTGACGGCGCTATAAAAGAAAGTAAGGAGCGCATACGGAGTGCTATCCACAACACAGGTTATATGATGCCGCCAAAACGGATCACCATAAACCTGGCGCCTGCCCATATTAAGAAGGAAGGCTCTGCTTATGATCTCCCTATATGCATCGGTATACTGTCGGCCCTTGATGTCATTGAAGCAGAAAGCACAAACGGGGTAATCATACTCGGAGAGCTCTCCCTGGATGGTATAGTTAAACCGGTTAAAGGCGTGCTTCCCGCGGCAATCATGACATCGGAAATGCGTTTGAACAGTATCATCGTTCCGAAGGGGAATGGTTCCGAAGCAGGGATAGTAGAAGGCCTGAAGGTTTATGAAGCAGGGCACCTGTCCGAGGTGGTAAGCCTCTTGCGCGGAGAATTGCCGCTCAAGGCAATAAAAACCGATCACGATAAATTGTACGAAAAACTCTCTGTTTACGATATCGATTTCAACGAGGTTAAAGGCCAGGAACACGCAAAGCGTGCACTGGAGATAGCCGCAGCAGGCGGACATAATGTCCTGATGATCGGCCCGCCAGGTTCCGGCAAGACAATGCTTGCAATGAGACTGCCGACAATCCTGCCGCGCATGACGTTCAAAGAGGCGATTGAAACAACCAAGATACACAGTGTTGCAGGCGTACTCCCCCCTGAAAATGCCATTGTTACCAAAAGGCCTTTCCGTTCACCCCATCATACGATCTCAGACGTAGGACTCGTCGGAGGAACGCAGCAACCAAAGCCGGGGGAGGTCAGCCTTTCGCATAACGGTGTATTGTTCCTCGATGAACTGCCCGAATTCAAAAGGAATGCGTTAGAGGCGCTTCGACAGCCTCTGGAAGACGGTTATGTTACCATTACCAGGGCACAGCAAACGCTAACATTCCCGTCGAGGTTTATGCTTATATCCGCAATGAACCCGTGCCCCTGCGGTTATTATGGGGACCCCATTCATCAGTGTACCTGTTCCGTATCTTCGATCATGAAATACCGTTCCAGAATATCAGGACCGCTTATGGACAGATTCGACATCCAGATCGATGTGCCCGCCGTCAGGTTTACCGATATCATAAGAGACGGCGATCAGGAGTCATCACACGATATACTCCGGAGGGTTGAGAAGGCACGCATTGTTCAGCAGGAACGATTCAAGGGATTTAAGATATTTTCAAATACCCAGATGACATCAAGGCATATAAAGAAATTCTGTAAGCTTGACGAGCCGTCTGTAGGCCTGCTATCTTCCGCTATCGAGAGGCTTGGACTTTCTGCCAGGGCATACACAAAACTTATAAAAGTGGCAAGGACCATTGCAGATCTTGACGGTGCATCCGAAATCAAATCCCACCATATAGCAGAGGCAATACAGTACCGCAGTCTCGACAGAACCCCGATGGGATTATAGGATATTTTTCAATCTTTTTCTTTTACAGCACCGTATACGCGGTTTTCCATTACAGCGATCCTACCCCATATCTTTAAGAGCACTTGATTTTATTTTATGTTTAAGGATAAGGTATTCAAATCACCATTTATAAAGGAGCAGAACATGCCTTTCAAGAGAGCACTTTTAAGTGTTTCTGACAAAACAGGTCTGGAGGAACTGGGCAGGGCTTTGACAGGGTCCAATATAGAGATCCTATCGACAGGAGGAACCGCGCGCTTTTTGAAAGAAAAGGCCGTCCCTGTAACGGATGTCGCGGATTACACGGGATTTCCCGAGATGCTGGACGGGCGGG
>DAHXOM010000331.1 GCA_027364825.1 bacterium
CTATAAATTCTATATAAATACAGCACTGGACCAATAAATACAGACTTTCAACATAAACGGGTTGAGTGCTTGACAAAATTATTAATATTATTACAAATAAGCGATATGGAGCTAATGCCTAAACTCATTAAACAGATAAACAGTGTTTCAGGTCTGACGGAACAAGAGAGGTTTGTTTTATCACTTGTCGATGGTAATACATCCGTAAAGGAGATCGCAAGGGTAACGGGCTTTGGATTAATCTCGGTAAATAAGATTCTTGAAAAAATGAACAGTGAAAAGGTTGTTGAATTTCAACATGCTCAACCCTCTATCCAATCCCAAACACGATCAGATGAGCAGAAACGAACCCAGCAATCCATAAAAGACTTTTTTGCTACGTATGAGAACGCAGATCCCTGGGCAATTCTCGGTGTACCCGAGAACGCCTCTTTGGAGCAGATTAAAGATGCATACTTCGAAAAGACAAAGATGTTCCATCCGGACAGTTATTACGCAAGGTCCGTACCTCCCGAGGACAAGCATTTTTTGGTGGATATCTATAAAAAGGTACAGCAGGCCTACGAAACATTAAAAAACCAGCCCCTCCAAAAGAAAACTCCGGAGCCCCCACCGGTGCAGAGAACTGGGTCATCAATTAATCAGTTAAAAGGAGCTAACGTTCCCCATGAACCAACGACCGGGGGAGTGAAAACCCAGCATGTCATAACGGATCAAATCAAAGACCGGGTAAAAAAAGCAGCAACATACTATAAGCTCGGGATGGAGGCATTTATGCACAATGACTACTCCAAAGCTTATATAAACCTGAAACTGGCAAATTCATATAATCCTTATGATAAAGAGTACATCCATAAGATGCAAGAGGCTGAACTACATATGAAGGCAGACAGATATGATGATCTGCTGAAAAAGGCGGATATCAGCATAGAATTGAATAAGCCTGAGGATGCCATAAGGTACCTGAAATCCGCGTTAGAACTTGCCAATGACAAAAAACTCCTCTACTACAAACTGGCATCTGTACTGTATGATTTTAATCAGTCTTTAAAAGATGCAAAGCAGTATAGCCAACAGGCTGTAGAACTCGACCCGAAAAACCCCGACTATCATATTTTGCTTGCCAAAATATATAAAAAGGCCGGCTTCCCGAAAAGTTCCCTGTTTGAGTATGAACAGGTTATTGCCCTTGGTGTTAAAACTGATGATATTAAAGCTGAGATAAAACAGTTGAAAGGCTTAATTAAATAATTATGGGTAAAACAATAGGTATTGACCTCGGTACTACAAACACCTGCGTCGCAGCCATGTTGAATGGCAAGCCGTTCGTTATACCATCTTCAACAGGTAACAGGCTTATCCCAAGCTATTTCGCCATTACCAACGACGAAAAGACCCTTGTCGGAATAAGGGCCAAAAGACAATCAATAACAAACCCAAAGAATACAATCTTTGCAGCAAAGAGACTCATCGGCAGACGGTTTGATTCCAAAGAAGTGCAGGTCACAAAAGGGAAAGTACCCTATGACATCGTACAGGGCCCTCATGAAGACGTAAGGGTTATATGCAATGGCAAATCAATGAGTATCCCCGAGATCTGCGCTTTTATCCTGCTTGAGGCAAAAAATGTAGCGCAGGGGTTTCTCGAAGATGACATAGATGGTGCATGCATCACGGTGCCGGCTTATTTTAATGAAAACCAGAGGCAGGCTACCCTAGATGCCGCTGAAATAGCAGGATTAAAAGTCTTAAGGATCATAAACGAGCCGACCGCTTCTGCCCTGGCTTATGCCCAGAAGAGAGGAAAAAAGAGTGAGCTGATAGCTGTCTATGACTTCGGAGGAGGTACGTTTGATATTTCAATACTCGAATTCGGAGAAGGGGTATATGAAGTATTATCCACGGCAGGAAACACGTATCTCGGCGGTGAAGACATTGACAACAGGATTATTAATTATATTCTCGAAGATTTCAAGAAAACATACGGGGCGGATCTCGCGCAGGACGTCATGGCAATGCAGAGATTAAAGGAGGCCGCAGAAAGGGCTAAGATAGAGCTTTCTTCTCAGACCGAGGCAACCATATCCCTGCCGTTCCTTACGGAAACATCACAGGGCTCGATTCACTATAATACCGTATTCATGAGGAGCAAACTTGAAGAACTTATGTCCGGGCTGGTGGAACAGACCGTACAGATATGCAAAGATACCCTGGAAAGTGCCGGACTGAAAAAGAATGACATCGATGAAGTTATTCTGGTAGGCGGCCAGACAAGGGCGCCGCTTGTTATAAAGAAAGTGGCCGAATTCTTCGAAAAACAACCCAACAGGAGTATCAATCCCGATGAAGTCGTGGCAGAAGGAGCAGCAATCCATGCTTATAATATCGTGTCGCCTCTGCCTTCGAATATACTGGTCGATATTACCGCCTTATCCCTGGGCATCCAGACAAAGGGTGGTATTTTTGCAGAGATTATACCGAGGAACACCGCAATACCTGTCACAAAAACAAGGAAGTTCACGACCGTCTATGACAATCAGGATGCCGTCAGGATAGCTGTGTATCAGGGAAATGAAAAAATGGCAGAAGATAACGAACTGCTCGGGGAATTTGTTCTGAGCGGCGTAAGACTTGCAAAAAAGGGTGAACCGAACATTGAGGTCAGCTTCGACATGAACAGTGAGGGTATCCTCAGGGTAACAGCGAAAGACGCGGACTTGGGAACGGAACAAACCGTTACCCTTGAGGCAGCGAGCGGGTTGAGTGAAGAAGAGATAACCGAAATGAAGAAAAAGATGACATCTCTTGAGCTGGAATTAAAGGAACAATGAACCAGGAAGAGATAGATAAATTATTACAGGACGGTCTGACCCTGTACGGTTACGGCAAGATCGAAGATGCGGTTACTCTCTGGAATAAAGTATTGGAACTGGATCCGGCCAACCAGCAGGCCATTGATTATATTGAATCGGCCGGCTACAGTACAAAAAAAACGGCAGTTGAAGAGCGGCCCCAGGAAGCCCGGAAGCTCGATTCAAAAGGCACTGAATTTATCAATATAAACTACATTCGGGACCTTTTAAAATCTCGAAGATATGAGCTCGCGTACGAATTTCTCGAGAGGCTTTCTGAAAAAAGTTACCCGTCAAACAAACAACTGATAGCTTATCTGTCCATTGTAAAAGCACAACTGATTAAACTGTACTGGGGTGAACTGTACAATTTCAAAAAAATACCGAAATTGAATATAAACGAACAGGACATTATCAAATATAACCTCGATAAAACGGACGGGTATATTGTTTCCATGATAGACGGCTATTCTACGGTTGAAGAAATTTTCCAGACGATAAGCAACATAGACCGCTTCGAGACCATAAAGAGATTTTATAAGTTAACAAAACTCGGTGTTGTAGGATTTTAAATGGTCGGCACAGAATTATTCAAAAAGATGAAAACACTTCTCGCCTTTGTCGATAGCGGGATCTTGATAGCCGACTCATCTTACAACATCGTTTATGCCAACCCCTCCGCCCTCCGGTTCCTTTCCAAAAAGATAGACGAGCTCATCGGTGTATCGATTTCCACCATCTTCTCGAAAGAAAACTGGGAAAAAATCTCCGAGTCCATAAAAAAAGTAAAACATACGAACTCACCCGAGAGGATACACATAGAAGAAAAAGCAAAGTTTATGAAGCTCGGGATATCGCCGATCCTGGTAGAGGAGAAATACACGGGCTTTATTTTGAACATGCTGGACACAACCGTGGAAGAACACCTTCTGATACAGAAGTCGGAGCTTACTTCCATGATGATCAATGAACTGAAGGACCCCATCTATACCTTATACGACCTGTTCAATAACAAGCAAATACTCAAGGCCGAAGACGCCTATGTGCAGCAGGCAAAAGATTCCTCAAGACTGCTGATGAACGCCCTTGAAACACTGCTTGATATAAACCAGTTGACTTCCGGTGTTCTCAATCTTACGTTTGACGATGTAGATGTTTTAAGGGTCATAAAATCGTGCGTAAAAAGCATTGAGCCTTTTGCACAGAAACAGGAAGTTATGCTCTACACTTCGTACAAAGCTCAAAACTCTATGATGAAACTTGACCGGGAAAAATTTACCAAGGGATTGATAAACCTGCTCAGTCTCGCTATAAAGGAAGAACATGAAAAGGATATCCTGTACATAGAGGTCCGAAACGAAAGTATAGACGATAAGCCGCATATCCTGCTCATAATCGCGAACACGGGTATGGGAACGGCAGAATCGATCTTTGAGAATGTAACGGACAAGCACACTTTTTCCCACATGAAAGACGAAGAGAAGCTGTACATAGAGGTGCTTACGGCAAAGAGGCTTATTCAGGCACATTCAGGTCAGCTGCAGGTGATAAGCGAATTCGGTATCGGTTCGAGCTTTGTGGTAACCCTGCCCCTTGTATCCGAGTAGCGGTGCTTACGACCTGTCTATCCCGTCCCGCAGGTACCCTCCCTTCAGCCACCAAGAATTTTTGTAATCATACCTTGTCGTATTCCCGCAAGAGTCTGTCATGCTCACAAATTGGTTCAACCCGTTGTATATGTTTGTCCCTGAAAGATTTGTTACACTTACAAGCCTTGAGTTTGGCATTAATTCTATGGATGTCCCTGTCGCCTTAATTTGTTCAATTTATAATTTTTACGTTTTGCATGAACTGTTATTGGGATGGCATAACTCAAAATTTCTGAAACAATAGGGTTACCTTCCACAAAGTCTTCCGGTTTAAGAGGAAGGGGTTCTATTCTAAGGTCAATATTTATCCTGAATTTCTTGAGGAATATAGCATCATTAAACCTGTCGCCGCTAAAATCAGGAGAAATAACAGCTATATCGATATCGCTATCTTTTGTTGCAGCTTCTTTCGCATAAGAGCCATAAAGGTATGCTTTTTTAATTGTAATACCTGCTTCGATCAGGTTTTTTATATACCTTAAAGCAATTTCTAAACCGGTATTTTTGTATTTAGCCATTTATAAAACTCCTTTATGCTCCTGATATAATTCTTACTATACTCTTTTGTGGCTTTTTTATGAAACGAAAGTTTTACATCTGGATATCTTGCCTCTATATTAAATTGAGTAACAGTATCTAACAATGTCATCTGTTCTTGTGAAAGTTGTAAACCAGTTTCAACTGCAAGTCTTGTCAAATCATGGGTATATGGTGGATGTTTTCTTTTTACAGAAACAAAATATCCCTTCAATAATTTCTCCATCGAAAGGTGCCCTACAAAAAGTGCATACGTGAAGTAGCCAAGGTCATAAAGTCCATCCATAACTTTTAGGTCCTCCCTGGATAGTGTTAACCAGTATGTGACAATCTTCGTCAGTTCTTTTTCGTGCATGATTGTAAACAACCACCTACATTTAAATTCCCGTTCATATTATTAATATTGACCCCTAAAAGTTGGTTTACGTTATCATAGCTGAATGCCTTTGTCACTCCGTTCTTCACCTGAGTTAATATATTATGCGCATTGTCGTAGGAGGAATCGTTCAAATTGAGGACTTTGGTAGAACCTGCTTTATAT
>DAHXOM010000332.1 GCA_027364825.1 bacterium
ACTATTAGAAGGAGAATCAGATGATAAGTCTTACCCTGTACTCAAATAAAATCGGTAGTTCTTTGGAATTAAAATCGTCAGAAAAATTATTCAATTTGTTGATATCTCTCCGCTCCCCATGGCGGTATTATCACTGTGTAAGGGTAGGTACCTATGCCTCTATATTAGCCAATTACATTGGTATGTCAAAGAAACATACAAGGCACGTGCGGATTTCAGGTCTCGTGCATGATGTAGGGTTTTCTGCGATAAACGATCGGATACTTGATAAGCAATCAAGTCTTACTGCTGAAGAATTCACGTACGTTAAATTCCATCCTGTCCTCGGTATGAGGATCCTGGATTGTTATGACTTTCCTGAAGATATAATAAAAGCTGTAGCACAGCATCACGAATCCTTCGACGGCAGCGGTTACCCCATGGGATTAAAGGGCGAACAAATAAGTTTGTATGGCAGGATATTGTTTCTGGCAGAGGCTTTTGATACGATGACAAATGATACCCCCTATAGGCGCGCATGTACTGTAGATGCTGCAATGAAATCAATCAAAGATCTGTCGGATAAAAGCTTCGATCCTGAACTTGTACACGCAATGCTGGATTCTGAAGAGCTGACGAATTTCTATATGCAGAGAGATCGTATATGCCGTAACTATGCACGGCCGGTACTCCATGCGGAGGACTTGTTTACCCTATAAATCCCCATTCGTCCCGTTAGAAAATTTGTTGATTCAAGAATATCCTTGTCTTAGAGCTTAGCAATAATATAGTATCTGCACGAAATAACCGGAATTTTCCAACGCAATAAAAAAAGCAGGATGCACGTACATGCACCCTGCTTAAATCCCGATGAATACTGTTATTTTTTCAGTCTTGATTCCACAACCGACCAATCGACATTCTTAAAGAAGGCCTCTATGTAATCGGCTCTCTTTAATCCATAATCGGTGATAAAGGCGTGTTCGAATACATCCATTACCAGAATAGGCGTGCAGCCCGCCGGATGTCCTGCGTCATGCTCATTGATCCAGAAGTTTATAAGATTGCCGTTTGTATTGTCCTGATACAGAATCGCCCACCCTACACCCCGCATTGCGCCGGTCGCCCTGAACTCCTTTTCCCAGTTCTCGGCACTGCCAAAGCTTTCGGCAAGTTTTTTTGCAAGCTTACCGTCTTTTCCGAGCGGTGAAGTACCGCCGAGGTTATCGAAGTATAATTCATGGAGCCTCATGCCGTTGAATTCCCAGCCGAGTCTTCTCTTGACTTCGGCAAACTCAGTCGTGGATACCTTTCCGTCCTTGAGCATTGCACCCAGGGTGTCCAGTTCCTTGTTTGTGTTCGTTACATAGCCCTGATAAAGGGTAAAATGGTTCTTGAGAAGCTGCTCGCTGAGTCCCTTTATACCAATCAGTTTGTTATAGTCTTTTGCACTGTACGCCATAGTTTCCTCCTTTTTTATTTTCCTAATGCTTTATATACCTTACCTACAATACTCTCCCCGGGTTTCAAAGTTTTGTCGCCTGGTTTCCATTTTGCAGGACATACCTCTGCCGGATGCTCCCGTACATAGATAAAAGCCTTTACCTTCCTTACGAGCTCATCCGCATTCCTGCCCACGTTGTTCAGATTTACCTCGGTACCCGCAAGCATCCCGTCAGGATTTATAATAAATGTACCTCTGAATGCGAGTCCGGTATTCTCATCATATACGCCGAATATCCTTGAAACCGTACCGGTGGGGTCTGCACCCATGTGATACTTTACGTGTTCTAACAGTTTTTCCTGCAATTGCCAGGCTAAATGTACATGCTGTGTATCTGTACTTACAGACACAACCTCACACCCTAGTTTTTTGAGCTCCTCCTGCTTTTCTGCAAGGTCCGCAAGCTCGGTAGGGCATACAAACGTAAAATCAGCCGGATAGAACACCAGTATCACCCATTTTTTGTTATCCAATGCTATCTTGAAGTTAAATTTTCCGTACATCCCTTCTGTCGGCTCATAGGTTGTAATCTCGAATTCAGGTACCTTTTGTCCGACTCTTAATGCATCAATAATCTTCCTCCTTTTTATATAATTACGTTAATTTATAT
>DAHXOM010000334.1 GCA_027364825.1 bacterium
CGGGGATTGGAATTTCTTCTTTGGATTCTTCTTTAACAGGTTCGTCGGCCGGAACTTCTTCGGCAGCAGGTTCTTCTTCTGATGTTGTTTCGGGCTGCTCCTCCACCTTCTCCTCCTGAGGAAGAGGGGTTTCGATGTCAATCTCTATATCCGTATCGATCTCCCGGGGACCGCTTTCTTTTTCTGCAGGTATCGTTTCTTTTTGTTCCTGCTCTGTTTCTACGTTTATCTCCACGTCAGCCGGAATTTCTTCAGAAACAGCCTTCCTTCTCTCCGCAGACTCAAAAGGCCGGGCAACCCGCTGTTCCTTTTCCTCTTCCCGCGGCTGTTCCTCCCGGTGGGCGGAAACGTCCTCTTTTTCTGCTGTCTCCGGCGTATAACCAACAAGTGCCTTCAGTACTTCATTATCGGGATCATTTACTATGGCCTGTTTTACAAAATCTTCAGCCTTTTCGATCTCACCTTCAGACGTAAAAGCACTATAGAGTTTTTCAGCTACGTTTGAAGCTTCCTTATATTTTTTGCTGAGTTCATAAAGCTCGAACAGTTCCTGGAGTGCTTTTCTGTGAGACGGGTTTACCTCGAGTATCTGGTTCAGCTTCTCCACAGCTTTCGTATGCAATCCATATCTTTTGTAAACCTGGGCTTCTGAAAAATATTTTTCTATCTCATCCTGGGTTAATTTTTCTTTTCTTTCAATATCCGGTTTAGCTTTAACTTCCTGTGAAGGCTTCGGGGAAATCTTTTTTTCGGGCACCTGCTGCGGCTGCGATCTCTTCTCCGGTGCCTTTTCGGGCTGTTGTCTCGCCTCAGGCTGTTGTTTCGGTGTTTTCGGCTGCGGTCTCTCCGGTTGTTTTCCGGTAACGATAGCGGGCTTTTTCTCAGGCTGCTTCTCCTCCACCTGGTTCCTTGTTATCTCAAAGGGCTCCGGTGCAATCTCCTGCATCGGCTCCGGAGCCGACTTCGCACCCACAACTATCTGTAATGCCTGTTGATCCGTCGGATCAATCTCAAGGATTTTTTTATATATGTCCTGCGCCTGAGAATCCAACCCCCCTTTGGAGTATAGTTTTGCGACTTCCTTGTATGCGGATATTGCAAGGGAAGTTTTATCAAGAGCTACGTACGCTTTCGCAAGGGCTATCAGCACATCCGTATCGGATTTACCCGAGGCTATAACATCCTTAACCTTTAACAGCACCTTTTGATAATCGCCCCGTGAAAGATATAACCGTATCAGTTGTTTTACGATGCTTGCTTCGCCGGGTTTAATCGAGAGCATCCTTTCGTAAACGGTAATAAGGTCTATTGTTCTTTTGGCCTCGATGAGTTTTTCTGCAATCTTCGAAAGTTCCGTATAGGCCTGATCCTTTAACCCGTTCTTTATATACAGTTCGGCAAGTTTCATTCTCCCGGGCAGATTTGACGGTTCCAGTTCCGTAATGGTTTGCAGTATCTTCAATGCCTCCTGTGTCCGGCCTTCCCTTTCGTAAATGGCAATGGCAACTTTATAATTAGACACTGCTTCGGCAATGAGGTTCTTCTTCCTGAAGAGCTCGGCGAGCTTCATATAAGCCTGGGAAGAAACAGGATTAATGGTCAAAAGCTGCCGGTAAACAGCAATTGCCTTATCATAAAACCCGCTGTCTCTGAATATATTGGAAGCGATCTCGTAATAGTTCGTGGCGTCTTCTTTCCTATCAAGCTTAAGGAAAAGCTCCGCTATCTTCAGTGCAACCTGATTATTTTTGGGTTCTAATTCAAGGACTTTCTGCAAATCTTTTATAGCCTTATCGAACTGGTTCTTCGCTATGAATTTATTTGCACTTTCTATTAATTTGTTTTTATCCACTCCAGCCAATGTGTCTCCTTCTTCCAGGGACTCCCTCTTCTCAATAATTAGCCTCAGAATACAAAATTGTCAAGCAGAGAGCAGTTCCGGGCTGTTAGGACTACGAATAAAAAAGGGGCGTAAACTTACGCCCCTTTTAAACAGATAAGCTCTTTAAAACAGCCGTCTTACTCGAGCATTGCTACGGCCTGTTCAATCCTCTCAAGTCCTTTCTTTATGGTCTCAAGCGATGTAGCGTATGAGAGCCTCATATTGTCCTTCGCTCCGAACGGTGCACCCGGAACAACGGCAACCTTTGCCTGTTCGAGCAGGAAATCCGCAAAATCGAATGAATTCTTGATGACCTTTCCCTTGAACTTCTTGCCGTACAGTTCGCTGATGTTCGGAAAGGCATAGAATGCCCCTTTGGGCGTGATACAGCTGATACCGTTTATTTTGTTCAGTCCCTCGACGATAAACTTCCTTCTCTTGTCGAACTCGCCGACCATCTTCGTAACGGAATCCTGGGGGCCTCTCAGCGCCTCAACACTTGCCTTCATCGCAATGGAGGTGGGATTCGAGGTGCTCTGGCTCTGTATGTTTTTCATACCGCTTATGATTTCTTTCGGACCCGCGGTAAAACCAATCCTCCAGCCTGTCATCGCATATGTTTTTGATACGCCGTGGACGACCAGTGTCCTGGACTTCATGTCCTTTGCCTGGGCTATGGTAAAGAATTCCTCTCCATCATAGATGAGTTTTTCATAGATGTCGTCGGTCACGACAAACATGTTATGTTTCTTCACAACCTCCGCTATCTCTTCCAGTATCTGCCGCGGATATACGGCTCCCGAAGGGTTGCCGGGGCTATTGATCAACAGTATCTTCGTCTTTTTTGTTATGGCCTTTTCAACTGCTTCGGGCTTTAAAGCAAAGTTATCCTTTTCTTTTGTTTTAACAAAAACGGATTTTGCACCTGCAACTCCGAACATCTCGGGGTAGGATACCCAGTACGGAGTTGGTATTATGACTTCATCACCCGGATTAATCATTGCCAGAGCAATGTTGAACAATGCATGTTTTGCACCAACCGACACTATTATTTCATTCCTTGCGTATTCAAGGCCATTGTCACGCTTGAACTTCTCTATAATGGCATCCTTGAGATCCGGTATACCGTCAACAGGCATATACTTTGTAAAACCCTTATTAATAGCATCTATTGCAGCCTGTTTAATATTGTCCGGTGTGTCGAAATCGGGTTCTCCCGCACCGAAACCAACGACATCAATTCCCTGTGCCTTTAACTCTTTTGCTTTCGTATCAATAGCCAGCGTTGCTGACGGCTTGATAGCTTGAGCCCTTTTAGATAACATAAATTTCTCCTTTTTCTGTTATTTTTTGTTTATCCATGATCGTGTTCAACCGTTTATTCCCATGACACGATATCCGTTTTTCTTTCCCTGAGCCTTTCATTAAACTTCTCGACGACGACATCCGGGACAAGGTCCCGCACAGAACCGCCAAGCGAAAGTATCTCTTTTATGATACTTGAACTCAAAAAAGAGTACTTGCCCTCGGTCATCATAAAAATGGTTTCAAGTTTGCTGTTCATCTTCTTGTTCGCCAGGGACATCTGGAGTTCGAATTCAAAATCTGCAACCGTCCTCAAGCCTCTCAATACTATCTCCGCATTTTTTGATTTAACATAGTCCACCAGTAAGCCCTTGAAAGGTTCAACCGCAATCCTTTTCTCATTCTTGAATATTTTTTTTATAATGCTGACGCGCTCTTCTATGGAAAAAAATGATTTCTTGTCCGACTGGTTGTATGAAATTGCGATGATAATCTTATCAAAGAGTTTCATGCCCCGTTCGATAATGTTTATATGACCGTAGGTGATGGGGTCAAAAGACCCCGGGTACACGGCTGTCTTGATCATATTAATGCCTCCTTACTATGGTAAGGTATGTATCTCCATATCTGTATGTCTTCATCGTCATATCTGAAATTACCCCCTGTAAAATGTTCTGTACCGTCCTGTCGTGCTCTATACCTATCACACATGCTTCTTTCATCATGTCCCGTTTCAGCAAGCCGGAAACGATGTCCGTATACGCATGAACATCCCTGTACGGCGGATCGACATAAGCTATGTCAAACCGTTCATTTTTCTTCTCTATCTGTTCCATTGCCCTCTTTACGTCCATCATCATAACTACATATAAATTGCTGTCCATGAATGCAAGGTTTTTTGATAATAATGTTGCTACAGCCCTTGAACGCTCTATAAAACAAGCAGTTCGTGCCCCGCGGCTCAATGCCTCTATACCGATTGCCCCGGTGCCCGCATACATATAGAGAAAGGCAGCGTCCTGGATATCCGGCCCGACAATATCAAAAAATGCCTCCCGTATCTTTGCAAGGGTCGGTCTCACCATGCTCTCACCCGGACTTTTCAGCCTCCTTCCCTTGTACATTCCGCCTATGATATTCATCTTTAAAAAATAGAGGGGCGCTCAATTGAACGCCCCTGCTCTTTTGATTGAAAACGTCTGTAAAATTTACTGGACAAGGTTTTCCGCTATTCTGCCGTCATCGCAGCGTAAATGTTCGCATTGCCTCTCGTAATCAGCAATGAGACCATTTCGTCTTTCTTTACCGATGACAGGCTTTTGCTGTAATCACCTGTATTGTCTATATTTTTCTGATTCACCTGCTTTATGATATCACCTTTCTCTATGCCTGCCATATCAGCCGGACTGCCCTCAGCAACGTTCGTTACAACAACACCTTTATCAATTTGAATATTGTATTCCCTCTGGACATCCGGGGTAATATTGCTGACGGTTATCCCGAGTTTTTTCTCGCTTACATTTTCCTCTTTTGGAGCGGCCGCGCTGGCAACTTCGGTCTTTGCCGGCAGTTCTTTAACAGTAACTGTAATGGTCTTTTCTTTCCCCTGCCGCAATATTCTGACATCTACTTTGCTGCCGATGGGCGTATTCGATACAATCCATGGCAGATCATCAGCGCTCTTAACTTCCTTACCGTCGAATTTGATGATGACGTCGCCCTGTTTTATACCGGCTTTATCCGCAGGACCGTCCTTTACCACCTTTGATACAACGGCACCTTTCTGATCCCGCTTCAAATGGAATGATTCTGCAAGATCCGGGGTTATATTCTGAATATAAACACCCAGCCATCCCCTCACAACCTTGCCGTGTTCGATCAGCTGGGGAATGATCGTTTTAGCCACATTGATTGGTATAGCAAACCCGATACCCTGGCCGATGCTCGGTGCTATAATAGCAGTACTGATACCGATAACTTCTCCGTTCAGGTTAAATACGGGTCCCCCGCTGTTGCCTCTGTTAATTGCCGCATCCGTTTGCAGGAATTGATCATAGTTGCTTTCACTCAACCTTCTTCCCTTGGCACTGATGATACCCGCGGTCACCGTGTGATCAAGTCCGAATGGGTTCCCGATAACCACTACCCAGTCTCCGACCTCAACCTTTGATGAATCTCCGAGATATGCAACATCAAGCGGTTTTTTCGGCGTGACCTTCAAGAGGGCCAGATCCGTCTGAGGATCCGCTCCTACAATCTTTGCCGTATACTGGTCCCCGTTATCCGTTATCACCCTTATATCGGTCATACCCGCTATGACGTGGTTGTTGGTAAGTATATAGCCGTCTTTGTTTATGATAAACCCGGAGCCGAGTGCGTGTTCCTTATATTCCTGGGGTCCCTGAGGTCCCATGAATTGTTCAAAAAAATGCGGTCCGAAAAACTGTTTAAACTGATCCCCCATGGGGCCCATTTGCTGCATCGATGGATTGGTCTTTATAATCTTTGTTGTGGATATGTTAACCACAGCACCTTTTACCTTATTTACAAGGGGAGCAAAAGATGCGGGCACACAAGCCTGCGGTGCAGAAGCTTCCTGCGTCTGACTTACAGCCGGTTTCTCACTCCATATCTTTGTCTCCGTAGCCCTGGTAACCGTGGTAATATTCATCCTTGCGGCAAGCAGTAATCCTGCGACAACGGAAGCTATTACGAGCACTCCAAGGCCTGCTATTGTATAACCCTTTTTCTTCATTCGATCCTCCTTATTTTTTACCTTCTAAAACTAAAACGTATCTCATTCTTAAATCAAAAAGTACATTATCCAGCATCATTGATTCATCATTGTTAAGATTACCTGTTGTTTTTTCCTTCAGAAGCTCGAGGATATCTATGGTCTGCTTTGCAGCGTCAATATCTTTTTTAATAACATTTGTCTGCGGATCCGCGACTGCCCCGAGCTGTATCAGCGTTGTACCTGCGAGAGAATTTATCAGATCGACAAAACTTATCTTAAAATTCGGATTTGACATCCCGTCCGCCTGTTCGTGCATATTCTTCGTTCCTTGGTCGCTGGCATCTATATCCTGGCGATCATCCATAGAGCTGTCCTCTTCTCCGTTACGGTTGTCTGCCTTAAGGTCATCGTCTGCCTTAAACCGCCTCTTATCATTTACTTTGATATCATCATGTTCTGTCATACCCGCTTCCCCCTTATTTTTGGTACATTTTCTGAATAGGCGTTTCAAACACGGTGATTACAGTCTTGTTTATAACATAAACCACCGGGCTTCCTGCGACCATTGCGTATATACCGTTATCTCCCGCATTCTTGCCTATTTTAATACTATATTTTTTATTATCCATAAGTACTATGCTAATAACTCCTAACGGCTTTTCAAGCCCCATTTCTTTCAAATTCGTAACTCCGTCAATAATGTCGGTAGCGTTCATGTTGGTTAACTGAAAGGCCATATCGTGAAATACTGACGTTTTTAATGTATGGAGAGAAGGCTTTGTAAATGTCCATCCATTTTTCCCCTTTTTTAACGTATAAACGGGCCTTGAATCTTTTGTGAAAGAAATGGATGCCATGTCGTCCTGTGAGAATTTTACGAGGCTTTTGTTCCTGAGCTGAAACAGGGTACAATCAAGCTGTTTTCTTAACCACCCGGTTACCGTAAATATATCGGGAATTCCATTGCCTGCCATGGCATAGTAATATTGCCCCAGGGGGGCTGCGGCACCTATCTTTAATGAATATACCTCATTATCCGATGATGCCACGGTAGCTGTTATGCTGGCAGGGCTCAAACCGAATGCTGACAATGAACCATTGCCTATTTTTTTCTCATAATTCAATGTTTCGAAAGCGCTGAGTATGGTCTGAACAACGGATGTATCGGCATCCGTATCAACCGGAGATGTTATCACCCATTTGCCGGGTGCTTTTTTATCAAGGGCAAATTCCCCGTTTTTATTCTGTATATCCATGCTGCTTATATTACCCATTGCATTGATGTTAAAAACCCTCTTGACCTCAACATGCCCGGCAGTATTATTTATAT
>DAHXOM010000336.1 GCA_027364825.1 bacterium
ATAATACTATTTAAGATAAAACATATGGTCAAGAGATTTTATGTACTTTGGATTTATACAATCTTGAATCTTTAGTATTGAATCTTGAGTTTTGAGTTTCTTATATCTTGAATATTGAATCTTGAATTTTGAGTTTCTTCAAATATCCGCCCATGTCTTGCCCGAACTTATGGAGACCTTGAGCGGCACGAGGAGCTTCATCGCCCCTTCCATCTGTTCCCTTACAATCTGCGAGAATGTCTCTATCTGGTTATCGCGTACCTCAAAAATAAGCTCGTCATGGATCTGGAGCAGCATCTTTGCATCATAGTGCCGTATTGCCATACTTTGATCAATCTTCAGCATTGCCATCTTGATAAGATCGGCAGCACTGCCCTGTACAGGGGTGTTTATGGCTATCCGCTGATACGCAGGATTATCGAGTGTCTTCGGTATGTACCTGCGTCTGCCGAGGATTGTACCGACATACCCTGTCTGCCGTACACCGTTCAGTATATCATCGATATAAGCCCGTATCCCTTTGTATTCATGAAAATAGGCATCGATGATGACCTGCGCCTGATCCGGGGTAATATTGAGTTGCTTCGACAACCCGTAAGCGGACATTCCGTACATTATGCCAAAGTTTACTACCTTAGCTGTATTCCTCATCTGTGGAGTAATATCCGGTACCGGCACCTGAAATATACCTGACGCAGTCGTTGTATGGATATCCTGATCATGCATAAATGCATCTATCAATACCTCGTCTGACGAAAGATGTGCCATGATCCTGAGTTCGATCTGCGAATAGTCGGCACTCAAAATCGAATAACCTTCATCCGCTATAAACGCCTTCCTTATCATCTTTCCATATTCATCCCTGATAGGTATATTCTGGAGATTCGGGTCACTGCTTGCAAGCCTGCCTGTTGCGGTTCCTGTTTGTAGAAAGTTGGTATGTATCCTTCCTGTTTTGGGGTTGACAAAAGAAGGCAGCGTATCCACAAAACTGTTCTTCAGCTTCGACAGGTTGCGGTATTCAAGCAGGTAATTGATAAACGGGTGTTTGTCCTTCAGCCCAATCAACACCTCATTATCCGTGGAATAACCGGTCTTGGTTTTCCTTGCACCGGGTAATTTCAATTCTTCAAACAGGATTGAGGCTATCTGTTTTGGTGAATCAGGATTAAACTCATGAGGCACAAAAGTCTGCATCTTTGACATCAGCTCTTTCAACCGCCGGTCAAATTTTTCCGACAATCCGATCAGGTATGCCTGATCGATGCGTATGCCGATATGCTCCATTTTTGCAAGGACTGCCGACAACGGCATCTCTATTTTTTCAAACAGCGCTTCAAGCGCATCCTGTTTTAATCTCTCCCTGTAAACCAGGGAAAGCTTGTCTAAAAGCGCTGAGGCCTTCGTAACATAAACAGCCCTGCCCTGTGCTTTATCGAACATGCCATTGTTCCTGTCATCGTCCTTTGGGGAGATGTCCGGCAGTTCCTCGCCCAGTTCTGCAAGCGAAAGGGATTCTATTGAATAGCTCTTTGATTCGGGATTGCAGAGATATGCAGCGAGCTCGACAGAAAACAGGGATGCCTTTATGTCTATACCGCGTTGTATGCAAAACCTATGAACGGCTTTTGCATTATGAACAATAATTCTGCAGTCCAAAGACATCAACCGCTGCAGTGCATTCACGGTGCTGCCGGCGAGATAATAAGCCCGGTCAGCATAGATGCCCGCTTCATTGTCTACAAACACCAACGAAACCGTTGCCGCATCTTTGAGCGAACCGGCAATTTGATCGATGGAGGTTATGCTCAGATAATCGAACTGCACCTCCACCTTGCCGAGCTTGTCTATGAGCCTGCGAAACTCAAACTCCGAAAACAGCTTTATAAGCCTTTCCCTGTGCTCCGGGGACAGGGAGCCAAACAGGGACTCCGGCATTTTGAACGAGTCAAACGCGATGTCGACAGGCACATCATGCTTGAGCTGGACAAGCCCCCTGGTTACCCCGTAAAGGCGCTCTTTTGCATCTATAAGCGCTGCCTGCACGCGCTTGCTTGCAATATCACCGATATGCTCATACATGCCGTCTAGGCTGCCGTACTTCACGAGCAGGTCCATTGCTGTTTTCTTACCTATGCCCTGCACACCCCTGATATTGTCGATGCTGTCGCCGGTCAGCATCAGGAACTCCGTCATCTGCAAAGGGCTTACGCCAAACTTTTGCGCAACATCCGCGGATGTTATCCATTGGTCCTTCATGGTGTCCAGCATGACCACATCATCGCACACGACGGACATAAGGTCTTTGTCGCTGCCAACGATGACGACGCCAAAACCAGCGGCCTTTGCACGGTCGGTCATCGTTGCTATGACATCATCAGCCTCGTAACCTTCTTTTCCCATGCGCTGTATACCCATGGTGTCCGTAATCTCAAAGATATAGGGGAACTGTACGGTCAGATCATCAGGCGGCGCTCCCCGGTTTGCCTTGTACTCTGCATCGATCTGGTCCCTGAAGGTTGGGCCTTTTGAATCAAACACGACAACGAAATAATCCGGCTTGTACTGCTCTATGGTCTTTATCAGCATGTTCGCATAGCCATACACGGCATTTGTCGGTATGCCCTTTTTGTTGGTTAAAGGAGGGATCGCATGGTATGCGCGAAAATGTAAGAGCTGCCGTCGACGATGAACAGCAGCCGTTGTTTCGAGATGGGAATAGTCATGATTTCATATATCTTTCAATTGTTCTCCATCCCCCTCTTATCTTAAGAGGGGAGGTAATACTATGCTATCAGGCTTGAGATCACGTACGGTATACGCTCAAGCAGATCGGATGCGAGTACGGAGCTGTTTTTATGATAAGCATACACAATATCACCTGCCATACCGTGTATGAAAACACCTGCAATGGCCGCTTCCTGCGGGCTTATACCTGTTGCAATAAGGCCGGCAATAATACCGGTAAGAACATCACCCATACCGCCGGTAGACATACCGGGATTGCCCGTAGGGTTTATCCAGATATCCCCGTCCTTATTGGCTATGATGGTCCTCGCACCTTTCAGGACAAGGGTGCATTTATATTCCTTTGCAAAATCCATGGAGAGGTTGATCCTGTTCTGGTTGATCTCTTTCGGGTTCATGTTTATGAGTCTGCCGAATTCTCCCGGATGAGGTGTTAGAACAATGTTTTCATTGTTGATCTCGAGCAGGATATCGGGATTCTTTGCTATACTATTGAGCCCATCCGCATCCACGACAACAGGCAGTTTGCACCGCTTCAAAAATTCAAAAATGAATTCAGTGGTCTGATTTTCAGTACCCATACCGGGCCCGAGTGCCACAACATCCTTAGTCTGCAGAAGTTTTTCCGCCTGCTGAACACCCGATTTGTCTATGGTGCCGCTCAGCGTCTCGGTTAGCGGTTCTTTTAATGCTTCGATAACCGTTGTTTCAAACACCGGCATCAAGCCTTCGGGTCCGGCGATGGTAACGAGCCCGCTCCCGGCACGCAGTGCACCCTTTGCAGTCAGTATAGCAGCACCACTTTTACCCTCGGAACCCCCAATGATGAGTGTATGTCCATAATCTCCCTTGTTGGTAGCAAAATTGCGGGGTTTGAGAATAGAACCGATTAGTTTGTAGCTGGAAAGATTATAGGGAATATACGTTTGCTGGATAAGCCTGTCCGGTATCGATATATCGGCAACCTCCACGTCTCCTGCAAATTCCGCACCCGGATAAACAACAAGCCCTATCTTTGTCAGTCCAAAGGTAACGGTCTTCTTTGCCCTGACGGCAATGCCTGCAACAGCGCCTGTGTCCGCATCAATACCCGATGGAATATCGACCGAAATAACCGGCAGTCCTGATTTATTGATAAGATCTATCGCACCTGAATAGGGTTCTTTAACCGTGCCTTTTATCCCCGTCCCAAGCAAGGCATCTATGATAATACCCCTTTCTCCGAGATTGATATCCGTAGTATCGAATTCGCTTACGTCTTTCAGCACATGGACAACATCCGTAATCCTGCTCAGAGCCGTATAATTTGTCCCTGAATCTTCCGGAAGCTCCTCTTTTTTACCAAAAAAAACCACATCGACATGAAATCCTTTATTGATAAGGTGCCGTGCTGCTACAAATCCATCACCGCCGTTATTGCCTTTGCCGCAAAACACGACAATACCCCTTTTCGCCGGTGTGTCGAACTCCTTTACGATGGTACGTGCAACGGCACTGCCGGCGTTTTCCATAAGTACAATACTTTTTACACCGAACGATTCAGTGGTCCTTTTATCAAGAGATCTCATTATTTCGGACGTGGCAACCTTCATATAGCCTCCCTGTCATATCTTTAACCATTTTTTGAGGAAGGATCAACCTTTATAT
>DAHXOM010000341.1 GCA_027364825.1 bacterium
ATATAAAGACTTTACATGTTATGTGTTTTTAGAGTTTGCAGGTGAATACTGAACATGGAACCCTGATTATGTTTCTCCGTTCAGGAAACGTCGTTCTCCAGCTCTTTGACCTTGTTTAAAAATTCCGTCCTGTTTGAAACATAAAAGGTATCGTAGAGGTGCGTTAGGTGATATTTCACGTTGCAGGTTTTCAGATCACAGAGCCGTGCTATCTCGTTGTTATTAAAACCTTTGCTGAGATACGTAATTATCTTAAATTGATCCAAGGAAATTTTATACTCGGATTGCAGCGCCTTGAATAGATCGATCTTTCTCAGCCGTTTTTTGTTCAGGGTTAAAAGATAAAACTTATCTTTACCTTCTCTGAACGTCTTTATGACAAGAAAGAACTGAGAGTTTGTTTTCGGCTCAATCCTGAAAACCGCCCTCTTTCTGTTGCCAAGACTGCGTATGTACTTCGATAATTCAGCAGATTGCTCTGTCCCAAAGCACGCCGATATAAGCCTTTGGAATTTGCGGTTTGAAAATACAATTTTAAGAGAGTTGTCTGCAAGAGCGACCCCCTGTTCAAGGTGCTCGAGAATATCACGAACCGATTCAACGGTATTCCTGCTTTGAAAAGCTGCCAAAAATGGATATAGGGTTAACAATGAAAACTGCAGTGGGTTGGCTGTGAGCATTCTTTTCATGTAAATGAGAGAGAAAATAAGCGGTTTAGCGTTTAAACTACATATATTACATACTATATTTTCCATCTATACCCATAAAAGAAGCGAATGTATACTTCATGAATGGTGTAGCACAGGGTTACTTACAGATGACTTACAGAATTCATTTTGGAAGACTGTATACAGCTGCAAGGATGACGGATAGAGAACTGGATTCCCGTTTTCACGGGAATGACAAACAAATTCTATTATTCTAAACGAAGGGTTAAAAACAGTAAAATGACGCAGAAAGATGGCATCAACATGGCAATGTTATCTTTGACAGGAGTATGGTGCCATAAAAAAGGCGGGGTAGAGCCCCGCCTTTGGGAAAGGTTTTCTTCTTTAATTAAAGTAGTAGTGTATGCCTGCCTGCAGGAAGTCAGAGGTATTGAAGCCGAGGTTATCAGCTGCAAAATGGTCTCCGGAGGCTGAATACGAGGTATAACCAAGTCCGAGCTCTATATTGAATCCGAGTTCGGGTAACTGCGGTAAAAAGAACTCCGGTCCTACAAAGAAATTCACGCCTGTTCCTATCAATGCACCTTGCCCCTTGGCATCCAGATCGCTGTACATGAGTGCCATTCCTCCATTCAAATTAACATAGGGCTTTGATATGATCGCATAAAATGCTTTCATGCTTACATCAAACGCATTGACATCACCAATTCCTGAAACAGCGTACTGATTTCCTCCGATGTTAAACTCACCGCCAATAGGGCCTATAAGCACTCTCAGGGAAATATCGGACTGATTAGATGCTTTTAGTGATGTTCCAGTACCTGTATTAACATTAACCGGTAGATCCGGATAAAGGAATACCTGTCTGTTAAACCCTACACCGAACCTCGGAGTCCAATTAGATGTATCCGTGCTTGTCTGCCTCATCTGGTATGTTTGCCCTCTCTGCGCGGCTGCGTAACCTGCATTCGCTGAAACCGTTAAACCAAGAACTATCAATGATGCAATCAAACTTACACTCAATCTTTTCATGTTTCCTCCTTCTAAAGAAATTTATTCTTTATATACCTATATTCAGATGGTTTGTCAAAATTATTCTGCAATCTTTTTTATGCAGTCTGCACATACGACGATTGTCTTCGGCGATATGAGTTTTGAATAGTGCAGATCGGGTTTGTCCTGTTCATCACTCGCTATCGTAACGCGCTCCGTATCTCCGGTAACCTCGATATAGTAGTCAACCGCATAATGGTCTTTAAAATGTATGGTCGGTTTAACAGGCCTGCCGCACATTGAACAGTAAGGTGCTGACATGGTGGTACTATGGAATCATACGGGCAGATTACGGACCTTCGTTTGTACAGGCTTAAAAGATTCCAATTCTTTGCTTGTCTTCAACGTCAAACTGTTGGCGTGCTTGCACCGCTGGCATTCTGCCGTCCATACGAATGTTTCGTTTCCACAATTGGAACACACATAGGAGAATTTCAACTGCAGGCCGCTTGCCTGCACGGATTTTAATTTTTTATAAGCCGAGGAATAGTCTCCTTTTTTCGCCAATAATTCCGCATTGAGTATTTCTGTTGACGGTATGCGTATCCATTTATTATCAAGATAGGAGAGCTGCTCGGAAGCATCATCAACCATCTCAAGCCTCAGTAAAAGCTTTGCAAACATAATTCTTGATAGTACATCATCCGGGCTGTTCGACAATAATCTCCTGTAAAAACGGATGAGTTCAAAAGGATTATCATGTTTCAGATAAATATCTTCCATTTTAATCAGGAAAACTGCATTCTGTGTCATTGAGTAGCCGGCCTCCCATTCCTCGATGGCCTTTTCCATATCGTCCTTGTTGTTCAGAAGTATTTCTCCGCTTGTTACGTAGGAAGGTACAAATCCGGGATTGAGCTTCTTTACATCCCCAAGTTTTTTTAATGCAAGATCTGCATCACCATTTTGAAGAATCGACAGGGCATACTTATATTTCAGTTCTCCCAGCTTCTGTCTCTCGGCTTTATACTCATCCTTGCCCTTGGTAAGCTTCATGATAATCTTGTGCGTTCTGTAAGCCTCTTCTGCCTTTCCTGCCGATATATATCCGTCCCTCAGGAGAGAGAGAAAATTGATGTTTTCTTCCTCTATGCTCACCAGTTTCTTCCCCACATCAATCATGCTGTTCAGTTCATTGGCCAGGGCATATACCCTATAAAGGACGAGGAGGAGCGGTATATTTTCCGGGTCCTGGTATTTGATCTTTAACAGTATTTTCAAAGCGCTCTGACTGTCCTTGAGCAGCAGGTAGCACTCCGATAGTTTTATGTGCGCCTGTATATTTAAAGGGTTTTTTGCGATCGCATCCGCGTAATAAGACTTCGCCTTCTCTCCGTTCCCTTTCATGATTTCAAAATTACCTTTTTCTACCAGTGCTGCACTCAGGCTTTCCTTGGTGATTTGATTTTTTCTCTGCCAGTCCCGGTAAATTCTGCTTGCTTCCCGTACAAGACTGACAACCGCCATCAGAAGCATACCGAGAATGAAAGAAGCTATAACAACGGCAGATGCGGTTGTATGGATAGATGTTGCCTTTGACAGAAAAAGATCTATCTCTTTACCGTTAAACAGCGAAAGATACCCGAACAAAAACAGTATAACAATCAGTAAGAATACCATGGCCTGATACATTTTACCCACCTATTTATGATAGGGCAGTCCGTGCATGATTGCAAAAGCCCTGTAAATCTGTTCTGCAATTATCACCATGGTCAGCTCATGAGGGAATGTCATGGGTGATAACGACAACACTTTATCCGCCCTTTGTTTCACGGAAACATCAATACCTGTCGGTCCGCCAATTATTATATTCATAACCTTTATGCCGCTCATTATACGCTTATTTAAAAAGTTTGCAAATAACTCGGAACTCATCATGTCGCCGTCCTTATCCATGACAATATTATAGCAATCTTCCATAAGGTGCACCAGATTTTTTGCTTCCTTTCGCAGAGCCTCTGTATTGGAGTTTGACGTAAGCGGTTCCTGCTTTATCGTTTTTAAAGATACGGATGTATATTTTTTCGTCCTTTCAAGATAACCGTCCGTCAGGTATTGAACATGTTTATCTTTTGGCAAGCCCACGGATAATATGTTGATGAGCATTATTATTCTATCGCAGCCCTCTGGGCATCCGACCATAATCCATCGATGTCATAGTACGATCTCATGGTATCAAGGAAGACATGCACTACAATATCACTGTAATCTATAACTATCCAGGCCCCGGTCTGCTCTCCTTCCACCCCCTGAGGCTTTATTCCCTTCTTGCCGAGTTCATCCCTTACATACCATGCTACGGCGCTGGATTGCCGTTCGGATTTCACGGAACAGATTATAAAATAATCAACGATACTTAAATGCTTCCTCATATCTATAACAACGATATCTTCCGCCAGTTTGTCGGACAACAGCGTTCTTATTGTTTTTATGAGATCCGGTGTAGAATTACTAATAGTAGAGTTTCTCCTTTTCTATATATTCTATTACCGGATCCGGAGTAAGATAACGGATTGACCTGCGCTGCTGGACAAGAGACCTTATGCCGCTCGATGAAATATCAAGCACCGGGAGAGAAGACAAGTAAACCTTTTTACCCTTTTTATGCATCAATGTTCCTTCTTCTTCTGAATACCAGAATTCATCCTTAAGGTCAACAGGTACAAGCTGCTGAAGGTTCTTCGAGGTGCCGTGTCTCGTTATTACTATCACGGTACACAACGAGAAAATGATAGACGGTGAATGCCATGAATTCATATTTGCAAAATCATCTTCACCCAGAACAAAACTAAATTCGGTATCACTGCCGTATTTCTGCAGGAGAGCCTGTATGGTTCTGAAGGTATATGACGGCGCCGGAAGTCGTTCTTCTATATCTTCAAGTATAAAGCCCGGATTGGAATTGATCGCCATGCCGGTCATATTTTTTCTGTGGCGGTATTCCAGCACAAACTCAGGGGACTTATGCGGCGGCACATAGGTTGGTATAAACAGGATCTTTTCAAGTGCGAATCTCTGACGTATTTCTTCAGCGCCCCTCAAATGACCGAAATGTATGGGATTGAAACTGCCTCCGAGGATGCCGAAACTGTTTTTCACGAAAGCTCCAATCTATTCCCTTACCTGTCCGTTACCCATGACAACGAACTTTTGTGCGGTCAACTCCTCAAGCCCCATGGGGCCGAACGCATGCAGCTTTGAAGTCGATATGCCTATCTCCGCACCAAGACCGAGCTGAAAACCGTCGCTGAACCTCGTGGAAGCATTCACCAGTACTGTGGATGAGTCCACTTCCCGGAAAAACCTCATAGAGTGTTCAACATTTTTCGTTACGATAGAATCCGTGTGATGCGATCCGTAATGGTTTATATGCTCTATAGCCTGATCGAGCGAATCCACGACCCTGACGGAAAGGATTAGATCAAGGTACTCTGTGAACCAATCCTGTTCTGTCGCGGGCCTCATATCCGGCAGTATTGCCCTGGTTTTTTCGCATCCCCTGATCTCAACGCCCGCTTTCCTGTATATATCAATCATGTCCGGTAAAAATTGCCCTGCAATGTCCTTGTGTACGAGCATCGTTTCCATTGCATTGCAAACACCCGGCCTTTGGACCTTTGCATTGAAGCAAATACGCTGTGCCATAGGGATATCCGCATCTGCATCAACAAATACATGGCAAATGCCCTTATAGTGTTTTAACACGGGGATCCGTGAATGCTCTGCAACTGCCCGTATAAGCTCTTCCCCTCCCCTCGGGATAACGAGATCGATAAGCTCATCCTGCTTCAGAAACTCATACAACACCTCTTTATCGGGTGTATCTATAAACTGTAGTGCCTCAGGCGGCAGACCGGCCTTCTTTAAAGCTTCCGCAAGTATGCTGACAATTGCCCTGTTTGAATTGATCGCTTCAGACCCTCCCTTGAGTATCACGGCATTGCCCGATTTTATGCACAGAGCGGATGCATCCGCTGTAACATTCGGCCTCGATTCATATATCATCAGTACAACGCCGAGCGGTATGCGCATCCTGCCGACCAAAAGTCCGTTCGGGCGTGTCCATGCCTTTGTGATCTCCCCGACAGGGTCCTTCAGTGCTTTCACTTCATGGATACTGTCAATCATGGACTTGAGTGTTTTCTCCGTAATCGTAAGCCTGTCAATAAAGGCGGACTGGAAGCCCTGTTTCTTTGCTGCAGCAACATCAACGGCGTTCGCCTCCATTATAAATGTACTGCGCTCCCTGAGCCCCTCGGACATAAATTGAAGCGCTGCGTCTTTCTTGACCGTGCCTGCCGCGCCTAACAGCAGGCCCGCGTGTTTTGACTTTTGTGCTATGCTTTTTACGTCATCTTTATTCATATTTCCAATCCTTTTCCCTTCACCTCTCCACTATACATGAATGTCCGGCCATTCCTTTTTTTATCCCTCCCTTGACGGGAGGGCGGGGTACCCAAGCGGAGCTTGGGTCGGGAGGGTGAAACTTCCAGCCAATCACCCCCACCAAACCTCCACCGTCAAGGGGGAGGGATAAGAGGACACCTGTGGAAAGGCTACAAGGAATTATATGTTAAATATTAACGGATGGGAATAGAGGGGGTTATGATGAGGTTGTCCCTGTGTATAACCTCATCGCCTTTAAAATAACCCAGGGAGCTGTTTATCTGTGACGATTTTTTACCCTTTATCATCTCTATCTCCGTACCGGAATAATTCGTTATACCCCTGCCTACTTCCCTGCCGCGGACATCGGCTATGCTGATAACATCCCCCTGCTTAAACGTACCCGATACATTCACAATACCTGCGGCAAGCAGGCTCTTATTCTTCAACACGGCAGACAGAGCACCCTCATCCACGGTTATAGAGCCCGAAGACTTCAGGAGAAGACTGACCCATTTTTTTGTACCATTTATCTTTTTCTGGGCAGCTAAAACCGTTGTACCAAGCCGTTCGCCGTTTTCCTGCGTGAACTGGTTGACAAGTCTCGTTACAATATTTTCTACCCTGCCGTTTGCTATTGTTGTACTGATCCCTATCCGTGCAAGCTGTCTGGCTGCGGATATCTTTGTTTTTATACCGCCGACACCGTACCTGCTCTTGCTGTCTTCAAAGATCCTGTACTGATCTATTTGTTTTATTTCATTGATAGGCTTCGCATCTCCGTGTGTATGAGGGTCCTTATCGAATATTGCATCTATATTGCTGAGGATTATCAGCCTGTCAGCATTGATCATAGCGGCCACCATTGCAGAAAGAGTATCATTGTCCCCCACTTTAATCTCATCGACCGCTATTGCATCATTTTCATTGACAACGGGGATGAATCCTTTCTCCAGCATCAATTCCATCGATTTCCTTGCATTCAGGTATCTCTGCCGGTCAATAAAATCCTCATGCGTCAGAAGTACCTGGGTAACAACCTTACGGTAAGGCTTGAGGTTGGTCATATATTCGTTGATGAGCAAAGGCTGTCCTATGCTTGATAATACCTGCTTATTGGGTATGCTCACGGGTGCAAGAGCTTTTCCGGCGATAGAACTGCCGAACGCTATCGCACCCGATGATACAATCACGACAGCGTATCCTTTTTCGATCACCTGAGATATGTCTTTTGCAAAGGCCTTGAACCTGGCGTGATCGGGATTACCGTTTTCAAGGGTTAAAACAGAACTCCCTATTTTAACAACCAATTTTTTCATCATTGCTCTATTTGCTATAGTTTTTTTGCAATCTCATCAACAAGTTTATCGATACCTTCTCCGGTAACACACGATACAGGGAAAATCTCGATTTTATGCTTCTTAAATGTATCTCTATAATCCATTAATTTGTTTCTTACAACAGGAATATCGATCTTATTCATCACGACAATCTGCTCCTTCTGAACGAGTGATTTGCCGTAGCTCTGCAATTCATTATTTATGATCCGGTAATCATTGTATGGATCGCTGTCCCGTGTAGCATCCAGGATATGGACAATGAGTTTTGTCCTTTCGATATGTTTCAGAAATTGATCTCCCAGGCCTTTCCCCGTATGGGCACCCTCTATGAGTCCCGGAATATCGGCCACCACAAAGCTCTTTTCGTTTTTGTAACGTACAATGCCAAGGATCGGGGCAATGGTCGTAAATGGATAATCGGCAACCTTTGGATGTGCATTTGACACTCTTTTGATCAGACTGGATTTCCCCACATTCGGAAAACCGACAAGTCCGACATCCGCAAGCAGTTTCAATTCAAGTCTGATATGCCGCTGTTCCCCGGGTTCCCCGGGTTCAGATTCAAGCGGCACCTGGTGAGTTGAACTGACAAATCTGGAGTTTCCCTTTCCCCCTTTTCCGCCCTTGGTAATGATAATTTCCTGATCGGATTTTGAAAGATCGGTTATAAGCCTGCCCGTATCGACATCATATATCTGTGTTCCCACGGGCACTTCGATTATGCGGTCCTCGCCATTCCTTCCGTACATGTTCTTGCCTTTGCCGTGAACACCGTTTTTCGCACGGTAATGCCTGACATATCGAAAATCGATAAGCGTGGACAATCTGAGAGAACTGCGAATAATTATATTGCCGCCGTTACCGCCATCACCGCCGTCAGGACCGCCCCGTGGAATATACTTCTCTCTTCTGAAACTGACGCAACCCTTTCCGCCATCACCTGCTTTAACCTGAATCTCCGCAGTATCAATAAACTTCATATGAGCATTCTACAAACATAAAATACAAGAGAATGGGTCGGGGTTGTCCTGCTAAAAACCATATATTTTTGTCCTTTTGTACGTTTCAATGCATGCACATTGCCTTCTTTATTTTTGCATGTATTCGGTTCTTCTATCTTCGTTATACCCCGTTCCTGTCAGTACTGCGAAAGCGGGAATCCAGAAATAAGTTCCCGGGAAAGTTCTTCCGAGGCTGAAAGCACAGGGGCTTTTCCATAAGGTTAAAACTGGATCCCGTGTCAAGCACGGGATGACAGAATACGATTATTACCCCCGGCTCAGACGTAAGTCCGCCAGCCGCAATAATAATGCAATACTGTTCGCTCGTTTGCTATGGGAAAAGGAGGAATCAGAACCGATTCAACTCTCTTGAAACACTATTTCTGTCAGGCAGGAATTACGTTAACGGTTACCTTGTTGCTCGAGCGTGAGAATTTCACGATCCCCTCTTTGAGGGCGAATATCGTAAAGTCTTTACCAAGACCGGCGTTCTTGCCGGCTTTATATTTCTCACCGACCTGCCGTATGATTATACTGCCAGCCTTCGCTGTCTGGCCGGCAAAGAGCTTAACCCCGCGTCTTTGCCCCTGACTGTCCCTTCCGTTTACCGAACTGCTCTGTCCTTTTTTATGCGCCATGAGAACACCTCAAATATTCTTATATATAATGTCTTCTACCTTGACCGTTGTAAAGATCTGCCTGAACCCCTGTTTTCTTCTGTAATTCTTCCTTCTCTTGTGTTTGAAGATGACTATCTTCGTACCCTTTTTTTCACCCAGTATCTTTACTTTTACAACCGCATTGGCAACGAGAGGGGTACCGATAACAGTGCTGGAGCCGTCGTTCACGAGGAGAACATCGGTAATTTGTAGTTCCGCATCCTTTTTAACTTCATCTATCCTGTCCAGAGCTACAACATCACCCTGTTTTACGGTGTATTGTTTCCCGGAATGTTTTATTACTGCGTACATCTGCGCCTCACTTTTAGTTAGATTAGCTATTGCTACCGAACAAAACCGCTCTTGTCAAGTGAATGAAGGAGGCTATTCATGTGCAACCGTTACCCCGGTGGAAGCCGGGTCATAATACAGAGGACAAATAAGCGGCCTTATCCCTTGCGTTTTTTTCGTTAATACTTCCCTTTGACTTTAAAAAACAACACTATTATAATAACCTTACTCTTTTTAAGGGAAGGTAATCAGGCAAAACGATGAAATCACTGTTGGGTAAAAAGATATTGATTACCGGTGCAACAGGCGGGTTTGGACAGGAATTTGCAAAGCAGCTTCATGGATTGGGGGCACATCTTATACTCAGCGGCAGGGACAAATCAAAACTGGAAAGTATATCCGGCCATTTAGGTTCATCCGATGCAGGAGGCAGGATCATCGGGCTGATCAACGCAAACCTTTCCGGCAATAAAGGATGCGAGGAACTCTATGACAGGTGTCTTGAGATAACCCCGGATATAGACATTTTGATAAACAATGCCGGCATTATTGCATACGGAGATTTTCAAGAAGTCCCGCGGGACAAATGGGAACAGCTCATGGAAATAAACCTGCTTTCAACGATGCGTCTTACCTATATGTTCCTGCCGGCTATGCTGAAAAGGAAACAGGGACATATTGTACTCATGTCATCTGTCGCAGGGTTCGTCGGTGCCAGGTACAGTACTGCATATTCAGCCTCGAAGTTCGGCATGCGCGGGTTCGGCCTTTCCCTGTACGGTGAGGTACGGTCCAAGGGTATCGATGTAACGATTCTCTATCCTTTCTGGGCCGATACGCCAATTTTACAGTCTGAGGATTATGGCGGCAAATCCACGAAGAAGGTGATCAAGATTGTTGTGGACAAGGCTGATCATGTAATCAAGGAGTCAATAAAGGGGATACGGAAAAAGAAGCTATCGGTATATCCGGGACCTACTGCAAAGGTCATACACTTTTTAAATAAATTTGTTCAGATCACAGGCAGCCAGAGAAAGGGCTGATGAAGGTACAACAAAGGAGAGGAAGATGGCAAAACAAAAGGTATTAGTAAAAGTACCTGCTTGATGAATCAGCCGGCAAAGTTTCAAGGTTTGTGCAGAGAGCTCAAAATGAAGTATATTAGGGAGGCTGTGTATGAAAAATGATGCTAAAAATTCTTTCTTTACAAATCCTTTGGTTTTACAGAATATTATGTATGTACTCCTCCGGGTAATGTCTTTGAAATTCACCTTCAGCAAAAAATTCAGAGAGATGATTAAAAACGACTATAATACCTTCAACAAGACAATCGCCATACAGACGCGCGACAAGGCCGTAAAGCTGTACATGGTATTCCATGATGGCAAGATGAAGGTAAGACACGGCATACCTGAAAAAGCAGACCTGACGATAATATACAAATCTCCGGAGATAATCAAAGAATTTGCAACACTTTCACCGGAAGATATGCTGAATTATCTCTTGACCAACAAGCTTACCTTCCGGGGTAACCTGAGCTATCTTTCCAGGTTTGCATACCTGCTGAATAATTTTATACCGCCCAAAACAGACAAAAAAACGGAGACGAATACTTCAGCAAAGGCCGTACCCGGCAAGTGAACAGAAAAAGAAAACAATGCCCCGCTCATATCCCGGGCGGGGAAATTAACCTCACAACCCGGTGATTCGGTAAGGTTCCTTGACGAACCCTACCTGCAGAAATATACAATAGCGGATTTCCCGGGTCTCGAGGCGCAGAGGGCTGCACATTTTTCAGCCAGGCCGTCGGTCTGTCCCGAACGGCCCGAACTCATAACAGGCTATTTCATGAAAACGGGGTTCGAGCATGACCGGGAAGGGACGAGAAGACCTCCGATACTCAGGCAGGCACAGGCACTCAATTACATCCTTACCAATAAAAAACCATTGATACGGACTAACAGTATGCTTGCCGGTACAACAACATCAAGGGATGTCGGGGTAATGATTTATCCTGAGGGCCACGGCATTACGCTCTGGCCGGAATTGAAAACAATAGCAACAAGGAAGATCCAGCCGTACGATATAGATGAGCATACGAGGGAATTGCTGGACAAAAAGGTGTTCCCGTTCTGGTCGGATCGTAATGTGAGGGAATATGCACGGGCTGCAAACAATTCCCCGAGGTATCAGGAACTGGATGAAAAGTTTGTGTTGTACTTCATGTGGAAAACGGTCGCCCTCTCGCACACGGTTCCCGATTTCCCACGGATACTGAAACACGGCCTTTTACCCGTCATAGAAGATGCAGAAAGACGTAAAAATACCGTAGACGACGAACGGCAAAAGACGTTCTACAGCGCAACAGAGATCGCACTCCGGGGTATACTCCATTATGCAGACCATCTGAGGGAAGAAGCCCTGAGACTTATGGCAAAGGCACAAAAAAACGGCCCGGCGGAACACTACAAAAGGTTTGCGGATATGCTTGAAAGGGTACCGGCTTCCGGTGCAAGAACGCTGTATGAAGCTGTCCAGTCTCTCTGGATACTGTGGATTGCCCTGCACAATGAGAGTACCAATGCAGGGCTGTCACTCGGCCATCTCGATCTCTGGCTGCAGCCCTACTTCGAATCGGACATGCAAGGCCTGAAAACAGACCGGGAACGGGAAGACTATGTAAAACAAACCATAGAGCTTATCGGCAATTTCTTCTTCAAATGCCAGGACCATGTACCGCTGGTAGCCGATATAGGGAACAAACTCTTCGGGGGCTCATCCTCCGATCAGGCCATCACGCTCGGCGGTGTCGATAAAAACGGCAGCAGCGCGGTAAACGATATGACCTACATTTTCCTGAAGGTTACCGAGATGCTCACCATCCGCGATCCGAACATGAATGCCAGGTACTATCCCGGTATCAATTCGGATGACTATTTAAGAAGGCTTGTGGAGGTAAATATGGTAACATCGGCGACCCCCTCCATCCATAACGATAAGGCGATGATACAATCCCTGAAAAGCATACAGTTCAAGGAAGAGGATGCACGGCAATGGTGTGCGACCGGGTGCGTCGAGCCCACCATACCCGGCAAGCATTTCGGGCATACCAACAGTATGATGTTTAACATGGTTGCAGCACTCGAAATGTCATTGAACAACGGCGTTCATCCCCTGGCGGAAGAACAGATCGGCATTAAGACGGGCAGTATCGAAGAAGACGCGTTTCCTACCTTTGAAGATTTCTTCCATGCATTTGAACGGCAGCTGCGTTTTCTCGCGTACCAGACCATAGACTGCAACAATAGCTTCGGGTTTGCACACCAGGTCATTCGGCCGACACCTACCCTGTCATCCATGTTCGAAGGACCCATGGAAAAGGCAAAAGACCTGACAGAAGGCGGTGCTGTGTATAATACATCCGGCGTTGCCTGTATAGGTCTGACCGACATCGTTGACAGCCTCATGACCATAAAGAAGCTTGTTTATGACGAGAAAAAGACGGACTTCAAAACACTCCATAAGGCTGTTGACAACAACTTTGAGGATTATATAAAATTACACACCCTCATTCAGAACAAGGTTGCAAAGTTCGGTTCGGATACCCCGGAGGTAAACCGGCTTGCACAGAGGGTCGTGGACACGGTATTCGATATATTCTACAACAGGACGAACTACCGGGGCGGGCATTATCTCGTCGGCTTCTGGAGCATGTCGAACCATGTCGCATTCGGTACGCTTTCGGGTGCCCTGCCAAGCGGGCGATTGAGATATAAACCGTTTACACCGGGACTCACCCCGGAGAATGTGAAAGGCGTGGACCTGCTTTCCAGCATAAGGACCATAGCAGGGCTCAAGCCCGAGAAGATGCCGAACAACATAGCGTTCAACGTAAAAGTAGCACCCGATTCAAGGGACACCCATGAAGAGACCGTTGACCAGATTACAGCATACGCAAAATCCTACTTTGAACTCGGGGGCATGCAGATGCAGTTCAATATCGTGACAACAGAAACACTCAAGGATGCAATGGAGAACCCTGACAATTACAGGAACCTCCTTGTGAGGGTGTCCGGATACAACGCGTACTTCGTTGAACTGGATAAAGACCTCCAGCTCGAGATCGTAAACAGACAACAGATGAGGGTATGACAACGACGAAGATTCGGCAGAAACTCCCCAAGGAACCGCAGCAGGGAACACACGCAATGCCGGGAGCGCAGGCAATGATCGTCGACCTCAAGAGGAATTCTCTTGATGACGGCCCGGGCATACGCACCCTTGTTTTTTTTAAGGGGTGTCCTCTCAGATGCGTCTGGTGTCATAACCCCGAGACAAAGCATGCATACCCGGAGCTTGCGTTCGATGCAAAGCTGTGTATTTCCTGCGGTGATTGCGTACAGGCGTGCAAACCGGGCGCTATCGATCTCGATGACCCGAAAAGAATCAACCGCCAGACCTGCACCCGGTGCATGGAATGTATAGATGTTTGTCCGTCCGGGGCACTGAAACGTGCCGGAAGGCTATATACAACCGACGAAGTATTCGCCGAGATCATGAAAGATGAGCCTTTCTACAGATATTCTTCCGGGGGTGTAACCTTTTCCGGCGGGGAGCCTACCGTATATATGCATTTTTTGTCGGAGCTTTCCGCCAGGTTAAAAGCGGCAGGCGTACCGGCAGCCATTGAAACATGCGGATTATACAATCATGGATTGTTCGAAAAACTTCTTCTGCCGTATCTTGATATGATACTCTTTGACATAAAGTTTATCGATCCTTTTATGCACAAGAAGTACACCGGCAGCACCAATACGGTTATTCTCCGGAATTTCGTGAAATTGCAAGAGAAGACAGACATCCCTGTAATCCCTCGTGTACCCCTTATTCCCGGCATAACAACCACGGAGGAAAATCTTGTATCTATAGCAAACTTTCTTGACAGGAATGGTATTAAGAAGGTAGAGCTACTCTCCTACAATCCTTTATGGACGGAGAAATCTGCAGGTTTGGGGCATGAGCTTGATTATGACAGGAAGAAATTTATGGATAAAGGCGAAATAGTCATGATAAAACAGATATTTAAGGATTTTGATACCGGCAAGTTCTAAGCACTTGACTATTTTAAATTTAGTACATATAATATGAGGCTAAAAAGGAGGAGGCAAATATGCAGATGGTGTTGAATGACAATTTAACAAAATACCTTGCACAGATAGACAAGTACCCTCTTTTGACTCCACAGGAGGAAAAGAGACTTGCGATTAAGTACTATGAGAAAAAAGATATAAACGCAGCTCATAAGCTCGTAACATCAAACATGCGGTTCGTAGTCAAGATAGCACTTGAATACAGACACTATAATGTAAAACTCATGGATCTGATTCAGGAAGGGAACCTGGGATTGATGATGGCCGTAAAGAAGTTCAATCCTTATAAGGGATTCAGACTGATCTCCTACGGTGTATGGTGGATAAGGGCTTACATCCAGAACTTTATCATGAAGACATGGAGTCTGGTTAAGATAGGAACAACCCAGCTCCAGAGGAAACTGTTTTACTCCCTGAACAAAGTTCAGCCGGAAAGCAACGCTGATATGCTTATCGACGAAGGCAAGATTGAAAAAAAGGCCAAAGATTTCGAAAACAGGCTGAGATTAAGGGACGTTTCTCTTGATGTGACCCTGGATGATGAAAGCAGGGAATCGCACCTCGATCAACTCGTCGATGAAGACGAGAACCTCGAGGAGCGCATCAGCAAGCAGGAAGAAGACACAGTACTCAAGCAGACCGTAGGACAGGCTGTGAAGACATTACCGGAAAGGGAACAGTATATAATCAAGTACAGGGTTATGTCGGACAACCCGCTCTCCCTTCAGGAGATAGGCGAGAAATACAACATATCAAAGGAGAGGGTCAGGCAGCTTGAGCAGAAGGCATTAACCAAGCTGAAACACTCTATTGTTCCGGCAATAGCATAGCAAAGATACAACATACAAAGCATATTCGAGGGGTG
>DAHXOM010000342.1 GCA_027364825.1 bacterium
ATAAATCAAAAATAATTCTTTGAGAGCTTCTTCTGCAGTAAGGCTGTGTAAGTTTATTTTTATATCGTTCGCCATTTTTAAATATTAGAAGTTATTATTGGCCCGTTTCTCTTATAGAGACATTTCTTATGTGTGGGTATACCCGAGCTTTTTCAGTTTCAGGTCTGCTCTTTTACCGTCCTTATAAAACCGGATGCCCTTCCCCCGTGTAACCCTTCCTATCGTATGTATTTTTACCCCCTTCATGACGGCTTTGTATCTCTGTGCCGGGACAGTAAAGACTAAAACATAGTCATCTCCGCCTGTCAAAACATAATCATACGTTGATTTCCCCATAAGCCGTGCGGCATACCGGACACCCTCGGATACCGGGATACTGTCCAGATCGAGGACCACGCCGACTTTACTCTCCTCGGCTATGTGCAGGGTGTCCTGGAGCAATCCATCGGACACGTCAATCATGGCATGGGGCGACATTTCACGAACAATGCGTACGCTTTCCCTGAGCATTGGTACAGGCTCAAGATATTTTTTGATAAGGCCGGGATACCTTTTAGCCTTGCCTGATGTCAGCAAATCCAGTCCTGCCATTGCTTCTCCTGTTATACCCGACATACATACAATGTCACCGTTTCTGGCTCCGCTTCTGCTTACGAATTTTCCCCTGTATGCCTTACCTATGACGACGGTGTCTGCTGCGAATTTGCCTCTCATCGTTGCTATATTGCCGCCGATAAGCGGCATTCCGTACTCCTTGAGGCGTTTCAGAAACCCCTTGAGAAAGGCATTGACGTGCCGCACCGGAAACTCCTGCGGTAAAAACAGGGAAAGCATTGCGTACAACGGCGTTCCCCCCATTGCGGCTATATCGCTTGTTGCAGCACCGATAGCCCTTTTCCCGGCTGATTCCCACAGGTTCAAGTCCCCTAAAAAGTGTATGCCGTCTACAATACTATCAACCGTATACAGCAGTTTTTCATGTGCAGGGGTATTTACAACAGCAGTATCATCGCCTATCCCCAGTAGGACATTATGACCATTTTTACTTACGAGACTTCTTATGCTTTTTATCAGGTTTAGCTCTTCCCAGTTTTTCACTGTTTTTATGCTTATCCTTTGCATTTGATTCTTTTGTGTTATGGTTTATCAACAGCTGGTCCAAAACTTCGCGTATGTGGCTCACCGGTATGAACTGTACTTTATCTTTAATATAATCCGGCATATCTTCAAGATCCGGCTTGTTCCCATGGGGTATAATAATTTTGAATATCTTTGCCCTGAGCGCCGCGAGTGATTTTTCCTTCAGTCCGCCTATGGGCAATACATTTCCTCTCAACGTGATCTCGCCGGTCATCGCAAAATCCTTCCTTACCTTCTTGCCGGTCAATGCAGAGGCGGTGGCAACAGCCATGGTGATTCCGGCTGACGGCCCGTCTTTTGGAATAGCACCGGCCGGTATGTGTATATGGATGTCGAGCCTGTCAAACGCCGAGGCATCTATATTGAGTTTTGACGCGTTAGCCCTCAGATAGCTTACCGCAGCCATTGCGGATTCTTTCATAACATCACCGAGCTGCCCGGTAAGTGTCAACCGTCCCTTGCCTTTCATGGTTGTAACCTCGATGTACAGTACATCTCCTCCATACGGTGTCCATGCAAGTCCTGTTGCTATGCCGATATCGTCTGCCGTCATAAGTTCTTCCGGCGGTGTCTTGGGAACTCCGAGGAATTTTCTTACCGTGTCTTTTGTTATCTTGAACGGTGGTTTTTCACCCTCTGCGAGTTTCTGTGCTATCTTCCTGAAAACGGATGAAACCTCCCTTTCAAGGTTCCTGAGCCCGGCTTCTCTTGTGTAACTGTTGATAATAAACAATACGGCATCGTCGTCGAATATAACCTTTTCCTTGCCAACCCCTGTTTCGTCCTCCTGTCTCGGTATTATAAATTTCTTGGCTATCCTTAATTTCTCTTCATCGGTATAGCCGGACAATGTTATGACCTCCATCCTGTCGTGAAGCGCAGGCGGGATCGGATCCATAACGTTGGCGGTTGTAATAAACAGCACATTGCTCAGATCATACGGGACGCTTAAATAGTTGTCAGAAAATGCGTAGTTCTGCTCAGGGTCGAGTACCTCCAGTAGGGCTGAAGACGGGTCTCCCCTGAAATCAGCGCCTACCTTATCTATTTCATCAAGCATAAATACGGGATTATTTGTCCCTGCCTGTTTTATACCCTGGATTATTCTCCCGGGCATGGCACCGATGTATGTTCTTCTATGTCCCCGTATCTCCGCCTCGTCCCGTATACCGCCGAGAGACATCCTTACGAATTTCCTGTTCAGTGCCCTTGCAATGGATTTTCCAAGGGACGTCTTGCCGACACCGGGAGGACCGACAAAGCAAAGTATAGGGCCCTTTGCCTTTTCTTTTAATCTCCTGACGGAAAGATATTCGAGTATCCTGTCCTTGACTTTTTCGAGGTCGTAGTGATCTTCATCGAGTACGGTCCTTGCGTGCTTTATATCTATGTTTTCCTTGGTTTGTTTTTTCCAGGGAATGTCTACAAGCCATTCAAGGTATGTTCTCACAATAGATGCCTCTGCAGAATCGGGATGCATCATTTCAAGCCTGTTCAGCTGACTCTGGGCCTCATCTTCGACTTCTTTGGGCATGTTTGCTTTTTTTATCTTATTTCTGAATTCTTTTACGTCTCTTTCTTTCTCGTCGATTTCGCCGAGTTCGTTCTTTATGGCCTTTAACTGCTCCCGGAGGAAATATTCCCGCTGAACCTTACCCATTTCTTCCCGCGCCTGGGATTGAATTTTTGCCTGAACAGTCAGGAGTTCTATCTCCTTGTTCTGCATGTCTATAACCTTTTTCAGACGTTCGACAGGATCCGATAATTCAAGGAATGATTGGAGTTCGGCGGTTTTCAGTCCATAATTCGTAACCACGATATCCGCTATCTTGCCCGGCTCGGTAATATTCTCTATCAGGATAAGGGCGTCCGGCTGAATGGCTTTCCCCATAGAGATAACCTTCTCGATCTGCTCTTTTGCAGTCCGAATGAGCGCCTGAATCTCTACCGTCTCAGCGACCGGAACATCCTGGATAGTTTCTATTGCCACTGAATAAAAGGGCTGGGTTTGTTTGTACTCTTTTATTTTTACCCTTGTCAGGCCCTGAATCAGTATTTTGACCCTACCGTCAGGCAGTTTTAACATCCTTGTAATGGAACCGACCGTTCCTACAGAGAATATGCCTTCCGGAGCAGGGGACTCGTCGTTCATATCCTTTTGCGTAGCGAAAACAACAAGTCTTTCTTTCGTCAGTGCATAATCTATTGCAGATATGGATGTTTCCCTGCCGACAAAAAGCGGCAGTATCATGTTCGGGAAAAGAACTATATCCCTAATAGGCACAAGCGGTAGTTCTTCCGGTACCTTGAGTTTGTCCTGTGTTTGCTCGGTCTCTTGCTTTATTTCAATTTCATCAGTCA
Source organism: bacterium (assembly GCA_027364825.1). GTDB lineage: Bacteria > JAMCPX01 > JAMCPX01 > JAMCPX01 > JAMCPX01 > JAJYLM01. The sequence goes on from DAHXOM010000342.1 coordinate 3,502, forward strand.
TACTTCTATCCTTTTTCTATTTTTATAAGTGTTTTTGAATGCCTTCGTTCCTGAACCTTCTTTAATATAATCTTTAATACACCATTTTTCAAAACCGCCTTGACATTTTTGGTGTCACAGGTGACGGGTATAGGTATTGTTTTGGTAAAGTTTCCAAAGGCCCTTTCTATTTGATTATACCTCATTACGTCCGATGGAACCGCTTCCAATTTAACGCCCTGAATGTAGATAATGTCGTTATGGATGAAACATTCCATATTGGCCGCATCAATGGCCGGGGTATCCATTTCGATGATCAGTTCAGAGCCTTTCTCATAGAGGTCGCACTTTATGACAGGGGTGCTTACATCTTCCTCAAGCCAGCCTTCTATGGTCCTGATAGTAAAGTCCGTAAAATCCATGCCCTGCATGGTGTTCATTACATCTTTTAGTTTCATTTCACTTACCTCAATGTGATATTTCTACAATCCTTTTACCATGTACCTTTAGCAAGTAAAGTTTTTTGACGGGAACTGTACTCCCGTTGTATGTTATGGTGCCGCTGACGCCGTCAAAATTTGTTGTTTTCAGGAGATTGTTTTTTATATCCTGTCTGTTGGTCGCATTTTTCATGGCAGTAATTAATATATTCGCCGAATCATAACCAAGGGCTGACAGTATGTTGGGTTCTTGATTGAATAAACTTTCGTAAGAACCGACAAACGCCTCTGTAACAGGATTTGTACTCTGGGTAAAAAATCCGTCTGTATAAATGGCACCGTCAACATATCTGCCGCCCATCTGTACAAGCCCCGGACCGCTCCAGCCGTTCCCGCCAAGGAGTTGAACGTTATTCACGTCATAATAGAGTAACTGCGGTGCTATCATGGCTACCCTCTCATAATAATCGGGTATGAAGATAGCGGAAAAGTCAATTATTGGGGGAGGGTTGCCTTTCTGATCCAGAGGTAATTTTTTTATGTCGGCCTTTCTTAAATCAAGATAATACGTGCCCACAAGCTTTTTTATCTGCACCTTGAAGTCTGTCTCGGTTGGATAATAGCCCTCCAGACCGGTCACGGTACCGCCGTTTCCCAGCACTTGTTGAACAAATGCCTGCATCATACCTTCGCCGTAGCTGCTCTCCGGGTACAGTACAGCAAACGTTTTTATACCGAGTTGCTGGATTGCATAATGGACGATATCCCGTGTCTGATCTTCAGGCGTAAGGCTGTTTTGAAATATATAGTTTCCCACTTTTGTGATACTGGATTTCTGGTTCAGATAAATCATAGGAACATTATAGGCCTGCATCTTATAAGCTACCTCCTGGGCAGTGCTGTTCAGGAGCGGTCCTATGATTGCGGCGGCATGGTCGTCTTTGACAAGCTCCTCAGCCTGTTTTACTGCCAATTCCGGTATGCCCTTTGAATCCATGATAAACAGTTTGTACGGTGACGGAGTATTGTTGAAAACACCCAGGGCAAGTTCTATCCCGTTGAGCACCTGTTTACCGTAAGAAGCAAAATCTCCGGTTAAGGGCAGAATACATCCTATGGCGTTCATATTTACCTGAGTTATTGCCACTATCTCATTTTTCAGTGACATAGCCTTGTTCATGATATCGGGTGATGCCACGCCCGACGACAGAATAGCATCTATCAGCACCAATGCCCCTGTATAATTATTGGATACGAACATATCCTGCGCAAGCTTGAGTCTGAGGAGCGACGATTCGTATATCTGGTAATTGTTGTTCAGGAGCTGCTGGATGTCAGTATCGGTTAATTTTTCGTTTGTTACCTTTTGCAGTAATAACCTGGGGAGCTCTTTTTCCTGGTCCGTTGAAAGTAATTCCGTTGAATGTGCAAGGGCATCAAAAGAATTGCTGTAACTGCCTGACCTGTAATAAGACTCGCCGAGCAGGAAATAAACCCTGCCTTGCTTGTTGTCGCTGGTTTCCTGAATCAGGGGCTTTAACGTATCCACTGCATCGGCATATTTCGATTCCCTCAGCGCTATGATGCCAAGCCCTATCTTCGCATCGGTTACATAATCACTGCCCGGATAATTATTAACAACCTCGGTATAATAAGAAGATGCCTGTTGGTACGATTTTATTCCAAGGGCGATATCTCCTGCCTTAAGAAGGCCTGCAGGCGCTTGTTCGCTTTTACTGTCCACGGTTGCTATGGAGGAGTAAAGCCTCATTGCACCTTCATAGTCTTTAACCTCCATTCTTTCCCGTGCCTTCTGTTCTATCGCGGCTGTTGCCTGTTCAGAAGGCATACGGGTACCTTCATAAACAACCATTCTCGAAACACAGCCTGTCCCAAAAAGCAGGACAATGACGAAAATGTACAAAAAATATCTATTTTTCATGCTTGAAAGCCTCCATGTAACCGGTAAGTTCCCGAGCTATGGCAGGTGAGACAATCCTTACGCTGACCTCGTGGTTATACCTGAGCGCACTTTGCGTAAAGTTATGACTGCCTATATACACGATCTTTTTATCGATTATGATTACCTTTGCATGCGTTGTTCTGTGCGGAGAATCCAGATAAACACGTATACCTTTCTCTTCGAGAAGTCTGGCTGTATGCAGGTTTGTATCGTTCATACTGTCTCTGACTCCGTGTGCAGTATCCTCCTGGTCCACGTTTAACAGCAGGGACACCTGAACCCCCTGGGCATGTTTTTTAATAAGCATATCTACAATGTGATCAGGCAGTCCTGATTTGTAGTTTGTTGTTTTGAACAAATACATTATAATCGTAATACTTTCGTGTGCCTGCGACAGGTCGTTTATAAGAGAGGCATAGTATGCATTATCGAGCAGGACATCTGAAGTGCTTATCTTTTCCGGGCGGGAAACCGTCTTTGTTTTTTCTTCTGCTGGCTGCCCCTTGAGATTGTCTGCACAGACAGAATGTTGTGTTAAAGACAAAGCAAAGGGAGACGTGCCGATACGCGGAGTCCCGGAAAGAACAGCGCAGGTTAGTACAGAGAAAAATAACAGGATCTTCTTTAGCGGCATTATAATAGTTTTTGTTTTTCTTTCTTTACCGCGTTGAGGTACATTGTTGCAACACCGTTTTTCGGTTCGTGCTTCAGTACGCTTTCCCATTCAATGACAGCATCGTCCAGTCTTCTCATCAGGTAATAGAGAATACCGAGGTTTACCCTTGCAGGGATGTAATCGGCGTTTATGAATTTTGCTTCTTCAAGCTCTTTGATCGCCTGGGCTATCATCCCCTTTTCTCTCAGTGCAACTGCAAGTTTTGTTTTTATGTCGACAAAGGTCGGCTGCAGCGCCAATGCCTTATGATACTCCTCGATGGCTGCGTCATAGTTGGTTATTTCCACATAGAGGTCGCCTATCTGTGCATGCATATTCGATAATTTGGATTTAATAAGCCTGTCCTCCATCTCCTTTAAACTTTTTGAGTGTGAGGATCCCTTTACTTTATTTAAAACGTTTCTCGCCTTTTCATACTGGCCTATATCATTATAGGTGATGGCAAGGTTTGTAGCGGCCTCCATATAACCGGGATTTAATTTCAAGGCCCGTTCAAATGCTTTGATTGCGACTTTTATGTTACCGCCAAGGAGATCAATTACCCCGAGCATATTGTAAACATCGGCATACCCCTTGTTGGATGCTTCAAATGCCTGAAGATGCTGAAGTGCAATATCGTATTTGTTCTTTAAGAAGAATTCCTTGCCTAATTTATAATGTTCTTTACTGTCAAT
>DAHXOM010000343.1 GCA_027364825.1 bacterium
GTTGACAATTAAATCCCAATTAGATATAAACAAGTTAATTATGTTCAGACATAAATTAACGTATAAGGTTCTCGCTGTAATAATGACATTTGTGTTTGTTTCATCGACGTGGGCGGCAGACGTTGCCATTATTAAGACACGTAATCTTGCTCCTTACAACGAAGCCATCACCGGGTTTACCATAAATTGCAGCGCTGTACGCACCAAGGAATATGATATGGAAGAAAACCAGTCGCGGGGAGAAGAGATTGCAGGACAGATAAATAAAAGTAAGCCGTCTGTTGTACTCGCGGTAGGCGCACCAGCAGCGCAGATAGCAAAGCTCTATATAGACAAATCAATCCCGGTTGTATTTGTCATGGTACAGGGACCTGAAAAGATGGGTCTCCAGAATATAGACAACGTAACAGGTATCTCCCTGAACATTCCGGTAGAAACGCAGCTGCGTGCATTAAAGGCACTTGTTCCAGCTGTAAGCAAGGTCGGCGTCATATACAACCCCAGGAATACATCGAATGAAATCAATCAGGCCATGAGGATCTCCAATCAACTCGGATTCAGGCTTATAGCGGCAAAAGTGGATACGCCCAGCGACGTGACAAGGGCACTCAGGGCATTTGCCGAAGGTATAGATGCTTACTGGATGCTTCCGGACATAACGGTTATGCAGGCGTTTACCACGATCCTGAATTATACGAACGACAGAAAGATACCGTTCCTTGCCTCGTCAAAGATTATGGTAGACAGGGGTGCACTTGTCTCTCTTGCCCCGAACTATGCCAATATAGGGAGTCAGGGGTGCGGTATGGTCAATCAGATCATCAGTGGTGTAAAACCATCCCAGATCCCTATTTCTCCTCCCAAAGGATTGGAACTCACCGTTAATCTTACAGCGGCTAAAGCACTTGGATTGCAGAGCATTGCAACGAATGCCATGACATTTGCGGCATCAGAGGGCTATAAAATCAGTATATCGCAGTAATGGAAAGTATAATTAAATTCGGTACATCCGGCTTCAGGGGTATCATTGCAGACTCGTTTACGTTCAAAACACTCGGTGCAACCGTACGTGCCATAGCGGATTATGTAAAAGCGCATTCAATCAATACGCCGCCAAGACTTATGGTGGGTTATGACCCCCGGTTTATGGGAGAAGTCTTTGCAAAAGACGCGGCAGAGAAGCTCAACGTGTACGGAGTAGATGTGGTATTAACAAGCAGGGATACGCCGACACCCGTTTTATCGTTTTACGTTATAAACCATAAGCTTGACGGAGCCATAAATATTACCGCAAGCCATAACCCGCCGGTGTACACGGGTATAAAGTTTACTCCATCCTGGGGAGGTCCGGCCATGCCTGAGGAGACGAAACAAATAGAGTCTATGGCAAATCAATACCTTGCAGAGAACAGCTTATTCAGACCGACAGAAAAGCACAGAGGCACAACAGAATTGGTGGATCCGATGGCAGAATATATTGATCGTCTCAACGACTTTATAGATTTCAAAGAGATTGCACGGGCCAACTTGAAGGTAGCAATAGATTCTCTGCATGGCGCAGGCAGAGGATATCTGAAGGCAATATGTGAAACACATGGTATAAAATATGTATCCCTGCATGAGGCACGGGACCCATACTTCGGAGGTGCTGCCCCGGACCCCACTGAAGCGAACCTCTTTGAACTGAAAAAGCTTATGGCGGAAGATGAGGCCATTGCCCTTGGCATGGCAACCGACGGCGATGCGGACAGGTTCGGTATTTTAGACAGGCACGGCAGGTTTATACTGCCCGATTACGTGCTTGCGATTTTATCGGAGTATGTCCTCTCAACGCGTGATTTTGACGGGGGGCTTGGAAGATCGATTGCAACCACACATCTTATTGACAGGATAGCGCGTCAGCACAAAAGAGAGGTTTATGAAACACCGGTAGGGTTTAAGTACATCGGTAAACTGCTCACCGAGGAAAAGATCGTGTTTGGGGGAGAGGAAAGCGGCGGGCTTTCCATTATAGGCCATGTGCCTGAGAAGGATGGGATTATCGCAGGCCTGCTCATGCTTGAGGCCGTAGCAAGGACAAATAAGACCGTCACTTATCTTCTCGAGGATATTTATAAGATGGTCGGAACATTGTATGCAGACAGAAAAGATATCGAACTCGATAGCGAGAGTTACAACCATGCAAAGGCATTGATGTCGAACCCTTCCCTGTTGATAGATAAGTTCAGGCCCTTGCAAGTCGACAGGACAGACGGACTGAAACTCCTGCTGGAAGGCGGATCGTGGCTCCTGTTACGGTTGTCCGGGACCGAGCCTGTCCTGCGGATTTATGCGGAGGGAAGACAGCAGACAGAAACAGAACAATATATAAACAGTGTACAAGAGATATTGAAGCATGCTTAAAATAAAGTGTATTCCAGTCGGACCGCTCTGGACAAACAGCTATATAGTCTGGGATACAGATAGCAGGGAAGGTATATTAATCGATCCCGGTGACGAGGGTGACAGATTGATACGTGAAATAAAAAAAAACAAGGTTGTGTTAAAACAGATTATCATCACGCATGGGCATTTTGATCATCTCAAAGATGCAGTCTCGGTAAGCGCCGCACTCGAAGCTCCGGTACTTGCAAGCAAGGCAGAGCTTCCCTTTATCGAACATGTTTCAGAGCAGGCAATAATGTTCGGCTTCCCGCCGGTAACCCCCCCGGAGATAAATGAGTATCTTGAAAAGGGCAGCAGCATACTGGTTGGTCCCTACACGTTCAAAGTACTCTGTACGCCTGGGCATTCTCCGGGCAGTATAACCCTCTACAGCAGCTCGGAAGGTGTAGCCATTGTAGGGGATCTTATATTCCTGGAATCCATCGGCAGGGCAGATATACCGGGTGGGAATTACGAAACATTGTTAAAAAGCATTGAAGAGTATATACTTACCATGCCTGATGATACAAGGATATTATCAGGACACGGAGAAGAAACAACCGTTGGACATGAAAGGCAGTATAATCCATTTTTAACAGGTGTTTATAGAAATGAAGCTTGAAAATAAGAATATATTACTCGGCGTAACGGGGGGGATAGCGGCGTACAAGGCCCTTGAACTGGTAAGGCTGCTCACAAAACAAAATGCCATTGTCAATGTCGTAATGACCGGACATGCGGAGAAGTTTATAGGGAAGATGTCCTTCCAGTCATTGTCGGGCAATACCGTACTCACGGATACGTTTGATCTTGTTTCCGGTGTGGAGATCAAGCACATCTCTGTACCGGACAATGCATCCCTCGCGGTCATCGCACCCGCAACCGCCAATTTTATCGGCAAACTCGCGCACGGCATAGCGGACGATCTCCTGACGACCATGATGCTTGCCATGACAAAGCCCGTTCTTATTGCCCCGTCCATGAATGTTCACATGTACGAAAACCGCATAGTCCAGGACAATATGAAAAAGCTAAAACAGTACGGATATCATTTTATAGAGCCGAACGAGGGCTGGCTCGCGTGCGGGTACGAAGGGAAAGGCAGGCTTGCCGAACCCGACCAGATTGTCGAGGAGATAGAACTGTTATTGACGAAAAAGGACCTTGAAGGAAAGAAAGTTCTTGTGTCCGCCGGGCCGACAAGAGAATATCTCGATCCGGTGAGGTTTATATCCAACCCGTCCTCGGGTAAAATGGGCTATGCAATTGCCAGAGCTGCACGGATGCGAGGGGCCGAGGTAACGCTCGTTTCCGGGAAGGTAACTATAAAGCCCCCGTATGGTGTAAAGTTCATAGAGGTCGAATCCGCGAAGCACATGTTTGAGCAGATAACCGGTCTTGCCAGGAAGATGGATTGTATCGTTATGTCGAGTGCTGTGTCTGATTTCACCCCGTCAAAAACTAGCCAGCAAAAGATAAAGAAGACAGCAGAGCATCTTGACATACAGCTGGACAGGACCACGGACATATTGTCTTCTGTGGCAAAAAATAAGGGGAATACGGTCATTGTCGGTTTTGCCGCAGAGACGGAGAATGTCGAGCAGTACGCAAGAGAAAAACTAAAGCAGAAAAACATGGATATGATCGTTGCGAACAACATAACGGAGAAGAACAGCGGTTTTGAAGCGGACACGAACAAGGTGTTGATTCTATTCAGGGACGGAACAGCCGAGGACTTTCCCCTGATGCGCAAATCCGACCTCGCGGATGTCATACTAGACAGAATAGTCACATTGTTTGTAAAGAAATAACATTTTTACCTTTGAATTTTTACGGATCAAAAAACGGGGCGGACTGTGTGTCCGCCCCGCTGACGTTCATACATTACAATACTAAAAAGTTTTACCTTATTGGGGCCTCTCAAGCGCCTTGATCTGTTCCGGTGTGTATCCGAGCGCCTTGAAGTCCATGACCCCGTGTGCCGAGTGACACTTGTTGCAGGAAAGGCCGATCTTCTTAATCGCATGATTTACCGATACGTATGATGTTCCCGGGACCTGCATTGCCATCCATTCCCCGCTCCAGGTAAAGCCCATTGCCTCGAACGGCTTCATGCCCGCGTCCAAAGCTGCCTTTACATCGCCGGTCTTGTTGTATACCTCCCTGTTCGGAGCAAGCAGGGCAGGGAAGTTTGCCATCTGGGGGTTGCCCTTCAAGAAGCCCATGCCGGGTTCCTGCCACATCTTGAGCTTTTTATCGAACAGCATGACCTGTGTTAATCCACGCACAGGGTATATCTTTGCCCCGGGTGTTTTGATACTGGATATCTGGAATGCCATCCAGCTCTGCACATCCTGATGGTACTCTGTATTCGGAACCCTCCAGATATAGGTAGGATGCCCCATCTCTATCTTTACCGTTGGGACATATAATCCCGGGATTGAGGGAATCTTATCATATTTAGACAGTTCGCTGTATTTCCCGTTTATCGTGTCTTTGACAGGTTCACCCCAGTTTTCAGACGCTATACCCGATACAACGGGTATATGACATGTCTGGCATGCTATTTTCTCCGTGTGTTCATTGAGCATTTTTCCAATCTTGCCGGGATGGGGGCTGTTGCCGTGACAATTTGAGCAGGTGACCTTTACATTGGGTAGATCGTTTGCAGCCATGTCGGACTCATATTGTCCCTTCGGTATCTTGTGGTGCTCTGTTACATGACAGGTGATACACTGTAGACCTGCCTTTGCGTGCACATCCGTCTGCGGTGTATAGGGAGTGCCTCTCTTATAATCATAGGAAAATGCGTGCTCATGGCATCTCAGGCAAGCCTCATCTGTCGGGACCTTCGTTATGCTCAGAGCAGCTTTGAGGGATGTATCCTCCCCCCAGTGTGTGCCCGTTGCATCGGTGACCAGTGTTGCCCTGTCCTTCCAGTTATAGTCTTTTGCGTGACATACGAGACAGTCCACCGTATTTGCCTGTGCCTCTGCCGGCGGCTGGCCCGGCGGGAACGGGGGCATCGGCAGACTACCGATATGACATACACCGCATCCTGCAGCCTGAACCGTAGCATGCCCATTGGTAGAAGCAGTCCAGTTGGAAATCGTCAGGGAGCCTGCGAGCGCGCATTCCCTGTTAATCATGCCCCACCACGATCCGTCGGGTAACCCCTGTACGTTTCTGATAGGTGTGGCCATGTACCAATGTACGGTCTGCGTAATCTCACTCAACGCCTCGGGATGGCACATTGCGCATGTTTGCGCTCCCTGATAGCCGTTTTCTTTTATGGTTTCAGCGCCAGGATGAACCCAGCCCTTCAGCATGCCGTTATAGTTTGCCGCTGAAGCGATACCCGATAAAAACAGGAACGCTGTTATCGTCAGCCCTAACCTTTTACTCATAGTTTCCTCCTATATTTTTAAATATAGCTTATATATTTAAGAATAACGCAAACCTGTCAACAAAATGGTAGCGCGATGTTTTTTTGTCGGATCGGCCTCCGCGGCTTGCTGCGGAGGTATTCACGGAGCGGTGACTGCCCGATCGTTTGCTTTTGCACTTGCATTATTTGTTATTGCGTATTATGGATAATTATATACCTATAAAAAAGGAGCGGAAGATGGAAATCGAGAAGGTTAACGAGCTTGAACATAAAATCAGTGATCTCATAGATAAGTATACAGCTTTGAAGGAAGAAAATGGTTCTTTAAAAGCAAAGGTAGAGGACATGGAAAGAGAAAAGGAGGAGCTTTTGAAATTTAAACAAGAAGCCATATCAAAGGTGGACAAGATTTTGAATACCCTCAGTGAGGTAAGCCTTTAAAGGAAGGGGTTGTTGAAGAAACCGTACACTATAAATATACTTGGAATTGAGCTCGTCGTGATGAGCGACGATGAACCGGAATACGTCGGAAGGGTTGCGGCTTTTGTAGAAGAGAAACTAAAATCAGCAACGAGCGATGCGAATATTTCCGACACGGCTATTCTGTCTGTACTGGTTGCGATGAATATCGCCGATGAATTGTTTAAGACAGAAAACAAGTATAAAGAAAGGATTCTCTATATTGAGACCAAGATAGAAGAATTGATAAAGATGATAGAAACAAAGGTAACGATATGATAATGTCCCTGCTCTTGCGCGTGATGGATCTTAATTTTTTTAGACCCTTAACTATTCAGAATGGAGACTGTCCCTTATTGCGGATAGCAAGCCTCTCCTGTAAGAGGAAGCATGAAACAATAAAATGGTTTCCCCCTGGCAAACCAGGTCTGAAAAAGGATTCACACGGCATGTTGGCGGGGACTTTTGTTTCTTTGTAAGGCCTTCAACGCATAGTATTAAAAACATAAAATGGACAATAAGTCAGCTATAAGAAGCAACATGCTCGAATGCAGAAAAGCTATGACGCCGCTGAGCTATAAAAGATTGAGTAATAAGATTCAACGTTTGTTTATGCAGTCCAAAATGTATAAAAAAACTCATTCAATCATGCTCTATATGCCCGTGCACAATGAACCCGATACCAGCATGATCATTTCATCCGCCCTGCACGACAACAAGGTTGTGCTGCTGCCCTCTATCAAGGGTGAAAGTGTTTGTCCGGTTATTTATAAAAAAGATATGCCTCTGAAACACGGCAAATATAAAATAAAGGAACCCGTTCATGCGGAGGAGTATCCCGTCCGGGACATAAACGTCGTTATTGTTCCCGGTGTAGCGTTTGATCCGTATGGCAACAGAATTGGGTACGGAAAAGGGTATTACGATAAATTTCTCGGCAGTTTGAGTCGGCAAACTGTAAAGGCAGGTTTCTCTTTCAGCAGGTGTATCGTGGATAGCGTGTACACAAATACGTGGGATATACCGGTTGATATTATTTTTACGGAAACCGGAATTAAGACAAAGGAGCAAAAAGTATGACTAATGATTTGATAGCCGTTGGTATAGGCATTGCAGGCATAGCTGCCGGGTACCTGATAGCTACCTATTTAAATAAAATTATCAGCGGGGCAAAGATACGGCAATCCGAGCAGAGGGTGCAGGAGATCCTGGATTCGGCCAAAACACAGGCTGAATCTATAAAAAAGGAAGCTGCGCTGTATGCAAGGAACAACCTTCTCGAGTTAAGAGCGGACTTTGAAAAGGAAACAAAAGACAGAAGGCAGGAGCTTGTAGTACTCGAAAAGCGGCTGCTGCAGAAAGAAGAATACCTCGAGAAAAAAGAGGATATAATAAACAAAAAGGAAGCGGATATTATCAGGCGGGAAAGGAATATCAGTATTACAGAACGGAACCTGTCGACGAAAGAAGAGGAGTATAAAAAGAAATTTAACGAGATCAGCATTGAGCTTCAAAGGATATCCGGCCTGACGACAGATCAGGCAAAACAAATGCTGATGGAGAGTGTGCAGGAACAGGCGAAACACGATATCGGTAAGATGTTAAAACAGCTCGAGGAAGAAGCACAGCAGACCGCCGAGAACAAAGCGAAAGAAATAATATCCGTGGCTGTACAGCGGTATTCCGGCGAATACGCCCAGGAACATACCGTAACGACGGTTGATCTTCCGAACGATGATTTAAAAGGCAGAATCATAGGGAGGGAGGGCAGGAATATCAGGGCCATAGAGGCGGCGACCGGTGTTGATATTATCGTAGATGATACCCCGCAGGCGATCGTTATATCAGGCCATGATCCTGTCAAGAGAGAAATAGCCCGTCACTCCATAGAAAAACTTATAGCGGACGGGAGGATTCACCCGGGCAGGATAGAAGACATTGTCAACAAGACTTCGCAGGAGATCGATAAAAGCATGAAGGAAGCAGGGGAGCGGGCGATGTTCGATCTCGGCCTGCACGGTATACATAGCGAACTCGTGAGACTGGTAGGCAGATTAAAATACAGAACGAGTTATGCCCAGAATGTTTATCAGCATTCCATGGAAGTTGCGTTTATACTGAGTATCATGGCGGGAGAACTCGGCCTGAATATAAAGCATGCCAAAAGAGCCGGTATATTACACGATATCGGTAAGGCGGTCGATCATGAAGTGGAGGGATCCCATGCGGTGATCGGTGCCAATCTTGCAAAGAAATACGGCGAACCGCCAAAGGTGGTAGAAGCTATAGAACAACACCATAACGATACGCCTGAAAGCCTTCTCGGGATTCTCCTTCAATCAGCGGATGCCTTATCAGCCGCACGGCCGGGGGCGCGCAGGGAGATGTATGAGGCCTATGTAAAAAGGCTGCAGGACCTTGAAAGACTCTCAACATCGTTTGAAGGCATTGAAAAGGCGTATGCTATACAGGCTGGCAGAGAAATAAGGGTGATAGTTTCACCGGATAAGGTCAGCGATGATGAGATACCATTGTTGAGCAAGCAGATTGCAGATAGAATAGAAAAAGAAATGAGCTATCCCGGGACGATCAAAGTCACGGTGTTAAGGGAAACAAGGGCATCGGTATACGCAAAATAAAAGCCGCTATGAACATTCTATTTATAGGGGATATTGTCGGGAAACCGGGCAGGCATGCCGCGTCAGGGCTTTTGCCTGTTTTAAAGGACCGGTACAGCATAGATTATACCGTAGCAAACGGTGAGAATTCCGCGGGTGGATACGGTATTACGCCTGATATAGCAAAGGCACTGCTGAATATGGGAATCGATCTCATTACAACCGGCAACCATATATGGGAGCACAAGGACATCATCCCTTATTTGTCCGGCAGTGATGTTGTTATAAGGCCCCTGAACATATCACCGCTGGCACCGGGAAAAGGGGTTGCTATCATAAAAAAGCCGGGGCTTCAGCCTCTTGCCGTCATGAATCTCATCGGCAGGGTATTCATGCCTCCTGCGGAATGTCCATTTCATACCTCACTCGGAGCCTTGGCAAAACTGACACAGGAATATCCGGATGTAAGGCATATCCTCGTGGACTTTCATGCAGAGGCCACATCGGAAAAACAGGCACTCGGCTGGTTCCTTGACGGTAAAATAACCTCCCTTCTCGGGACCCATACACATGTTCAGACATCGGATGAGATCATTTTACCACAGGGCACTGCATACATAACCGATGCAGGCATGACCGGTGTTGTTGACGGGATACTGGGCATGGACAAGGAACAGATCATTCCAAGATTCACAACATCCGTACAGAGGCATGCCGATGTGGCAAAGGGGAAAGAAGAACTCCAGGGGGTTGTTGTGACTACCGATGACAGGGGGAGGTCAATATCCATGGTTAGGATTAAAGAGCGGATATGAATAAAATCGGTATCTTTAAAAAGCCTGCAATCATAAAATTATGGCTCGCGAGAGCAGTCCCGGTGTATGTGTTTCTGGTATTATCTTTTATAATCATCAAATTTGGCTTGACGGCATATTTGAAGCACAAATATCCTCCTCTCATAAAAGAAGACACAATCTTCGGGGTGCGGGTTCCTTTTGCCAAGAGAGTATACAAGGACAGGTGGCTTGTTGCCTACGACAAATGGTCCCCGTATTTTTACGTCACCGTCATAGGCATAGCGGGGATATGGATGTTTGTCTTGCTCGGATCAACATCAGAGGTTGCACGTGATTTGTCCATGTCTGCTCTGGAAAAGTCGGACAAGGAAGAAGCCGCCGACGATCTGTCGCGGGCTATCTATAATCTCAAGGTCGCAGCTTCTTTCAGTTTGGACGAGAATCTGATCGACGATATAAACAAAAAGATAGAACAACTGAAATCTTCTTTATCCTCGAAATCCGCGGTATTGAATAAAACATTCACCGGGCAAAAACAGGCAGATTCCGGTAAGACGGTGGTAAAACAGACATCAGACAATGCAGACTCTATAGCGAACAGATATAAAAAAATCAAAAAACTCGGTCAGGGGGCTATGGGAATAGTCTGGCTTTCGGAAGACACGGTACTGGAGCGGCAGGTGGCAATAAAGGAATTGCCGGTCCATATTGCAGAGGATGCTGAATTTAAAGAAAGATTTTTTAGAGAGGCAAAATTGCTCGCGAGATTAACGCACCCGAACATAGTCCAGCTCTATGATATTGTTGAAGACAGGGATGCGGTATATTATACCATGGAGTATGTGGAGGGTGCGTCGCTTGACCAGGTAGAAAAAGCATCAAGGCTGCCCATCGATACGATACTGGATTACGCGATGCAGATCCTGAAAGGTATGGATTATGCGCACAGTATGAAAATCATACACAGGGATTTAAAGCCGATGAACATCATGGTGAGAAAGGACAATATTATTAAAATCGCCGATTTCGGTCTTGCAAAACTTGTTGGTAGTTCCTCGGTCACTATAGCGGGTACGGTGATGGGGTCACCGATGTATATGTCTCCGGAACAGGCAGCAGGCGAGGATGCCGATGAGAGAAGCGATATTTACTCCTTCTCTATGATCCTGTACGAGTTGATTACAGGAACACCTGCATTTACCGGTATGCCCAGGGATGTCATAGCAAAACAAATACAGGCAACACCTGCGATGCCTTCCACCCTGGTGTCCATACCACACTGGCTCGACGAATTAATAATAAAGGGACTTTCAAAGAATAGAGAACAGAGGTACCAGAAGATTTCCGACATGATGACAGAAATAGCCGGTCACAAAAATCAATTATGAGATTCGGTGAACTGCCAAAGAGAATAGTAACAGCCATAGTAGGTGTCCCGATACTGATCTTTGCACTTGTAGAGGGTGGGTATGTATTATTGACACTCGTGGCGTTTGTCACCGTCATAGGCCTGTGGGAATTCTTTCATGCTATGGAACTGAGAGGGTATAAACCGCTCAAAACAGCCGGTTATCTGTCAGGGTTTGTAATAGTGTTTTCCGCTTATCTGTTAAAAGATTATTTCCTCATATTGTTTTTGGTGTTGCTCTTCATACTTTTTATAAGCCTTTTTGAAAAGGACAACAAAACAGCTCTGTCGGGAACAGGAGGTACTATTTTTGGTGTGTTTTACATTGCAGGACTGCTGAGTTTTGCGATCAAATTACGGGAACTCGGCACATTTCTTGCGGGACAGTATAAATCCCTCGGTTCATTTTTGGCGACCCGGCATATAGATGACAAGACCGGTATTTATGCAATCTTTTTCCCCATTGCCATTATATTTATCAGCGACACGGGGGCATATTTTGTAGGCAAAGCGTATGGCAAAAGAAGGGTTGCCCCTGCGATAAGTCCAAAAAAATCCTGGGAAGGTGTGCTCGGCGGTATTGCTGCAAGCCTTGTTGCAGCGTATGTTATATGGCGGATTGCCCCGGATAGATTCCCGCTGGGCCAGGCCGTTATCCTTTCAGTCATATTGAGCATTGCCGGGCTTGCAGGGGACCTTGTAGAATCACGAATAAAAAGAGATGCGGGCGTAAAGGATTCAGGCACTATTTTCCCGGGTCACGGCGGTATTATGGACAGAATCGACGCCCTGCTCTTTGGCTTGCCGATAGCGTATATATATTTCCTCCTGTATTTTAGATATATTTTCTCAAGATAGGCAGCATCGTATGAGGCTTCTCCTGGTCGAAGATGAAAAGAAGGTAGCAAGTCACATAAAAAAAGGACTTGAAGGAGAAGGGTACGCTGTCGATGTCATAAACAACGGTGAAGATGCCTATAGCATGGTTAAGACCTATGACTACGATCTTGTGATACTTGATGTCATGCTTCCCGGGAAAAACGGTGTACAGGTCTTAAAAGAACTCAGGGAAAATAAATATTTTACACCGGTTATCTTCCTTACGGCCAAGAACAGCACCGAGGAAAAGATCCTTGGATTGGATCTCGGAGCCGATGATTATCTAACCAAACCGTTTGAATTCGAAGAATTGTGCGCAAGGATACGGGCTATTCTGAGAAGGCACGAATCCATCAAGAGTACAACGCTTGCTATAGCAGATCTTGAACTCAATCCTGTTACCCATGAGGTGAAAAGAGCGGGCCAAAAAATAGATCTTACACAAAAGGAATATGCATTGCTCGAATACCTCTTGTACAATCAGGGTAAGATCCTGACAAGAACGATGATCGTGGAGCATGTATGGGATCAGGATTTTGACAGCTTTACCAATGTCGTGGATGTTTACATAAACCATTTGAGATCGAAAATAGATCAGCCGTTCGATAAAAAATTGTTGCACACTGCACGCGGTTTCGGCTATGTGCTGAGAGAACAGGATGCTTCCAATAAGGATTAGATTAACATTCTGGTATGTTGCCATCTTTTCAATAACATTGATACTTTACAATGTGCTTTTATTTGTATTCATTTCCCACAAAATCATCAGAAATACGGACAGGGAAATGATGGCAGAGGCGAAGGAGTGCAGATCAATTTTTCTTGAAGAAATTGCAAAACCATCGTTTGAAGAACTGGACGAAGAACTAAAAGGTATAAATTACTATCTGCAGATTTATTCAATCGACGGCAGGTTGCTGTACACCTCCGCGAACCTTTACAAAGCAAACCTGCCGGTCGGTACACAATCATTTCGTTCCATCGAACACAACGACTATGTGCTCAAAACTGTAACCCTGTTCCGGCATAGGGATGTCCGTATGTTGCTGTATCCCATCACTTCCAAGGGCTCGGTACAATACTATCTGAGCATGGGAATGCCTCTCAACGAACAAAACGAATTCTTAAACATGCTCAGTATAATCCTGATGATTGTTACACCCGTCTTCATCGTTGTTGCGAGTTGGGGCGGTATTGTTCTTGCCGGGAGGGCTATGAAGCCCGTTGATGAGATAATCGAAACGGCACGGCGCATTGAAGCCGGAAATCTGACAGAGCAGATTACCATAAAAACGCGCAACGATGAAATAGGAAAGCTTGCACGGACATTTAACGATATGCTCCTCAGATTAAAAAAAACGTTTGATGGACTTGCACATTTTTCCCAAAATGTATCGCATGAATTGAAAACACCTCTTACGGTTATGAAAAGCGGTATTGAAATTAACATGATCGGAGAAAGATCTGCTGCGGACTACAGGGAATTGCTGGTCAGTTTACTTGAAGAAGTCGATCAGATGACAAGGATCATCGATGATCTCCTGCTTACGTCCCTCTCGAACACCGAATCCATAAAAACAACTTTTACCCGGGTTAACATCTCGGAACTGATATTGCAGACCATAGATTTTCTCGGTATACTTGCAACGGATAAAATGATTTTGTTCGAACATAATATACCGGCAGGGATTACGGTAATGGGGAACGAAAGATTGCTCAAAAGAGCATTCAGCAATATCATAGACAATGCCATTAAGTTTACCCCGCCGGGTAAAAAAGTCTTTGTATCCGCTGTCCAGGACAGCACGGGTGTCGTGGCAGATATACATGACCAGGGCGTTGGAATATCAAACGATGAAATGCCAAAGATATTTGACAGGTTCTACAGAGGGAAATCCGCAAAAACGGATGGTCATGGACTCGGATTAAGTATCGTAAAATGGATAGTAGAACTGCATAACGGAACGATAAAGGTAGATTCAACACCCGAAGGCACAAATTTTCAAATCAGATTTTTAACGGCAAAATAGGTTTATCCTATTAGTCCGCCTGAGGCGGGAAACCACGTCTTCGTGCGGGCAGGCATTCTTTCTAAAAGGAATTTAACCTTATCATAAGGGGCTTTATAACGGGGTAAAAAACACCCGACTAAAATTATGCTTGACATCCATTTTTGGCTGTGTCTTTAATATAAATCCCCAAGAGGGAAATAGTTCTTTGAGAATTTAATAGTGGATAGTTATATTTCTTTGAGACAGAATTTTGTTAAGAGTTTGATCCTGGCTCAGGACTAACGCTGGTGGTACGCATAACACATGCAAGTCGAGCGAGAAACTCCGAGCAATCGGAGGAGTAAAGCGGCGAGCGGGTGAGTAACACATGGGTAACCTACCTTCGGAACCGGGATAATCCCGCGAAAGCGGGACTAATACCGGATAATCTGATTAATTGAGATATTAGTCAGCAAAGAGGCCTCTGTTTACAAGCTTTTATCTGAAGATGGGCCTGTGTCCGATCAGCTTGTTGGTGAGGTAATGGCTCACCAAGGCTATGACCGGTAGCTGGTCTGGAAGGACGACCAGCCACACTGGAACTTAAACACGGTCCAGACTCCTACGGGAGGCAGCAGTGAGGAATTTTGGGCAATGGGCGCAAGCCTGACCCAGCGATACCACGTGAGTGATGAAGGCCTTCGGGTTGTAAAGCTCTGTCGAGCGGGAAGATGGTGTTGTTCTTTAACAGAGAATGACATTGACTGTACTGCGAGAGGAAGCATCGGCCAACTACGTGCCAGCAGCCGCGGTAAAACGTAGGATGCGAGCGTTGTCCGGAAGTATTGGGCGTAAAGGGCGTGTAGGCGGTTTAGTAAGTTCAGTGTGAAATCCCTTAACTTAAATAAGGAAGTGCACTGAATACTGCTAAGCTAGAGTATGGGAGAGGGAGGCGGAATTACCGGTGTAGAGGTGAAATTCGTAGATATCGGGAAGAACATCCTTGGCGAAGGCGGCCTCCTGGAACAATACTGACGCTGAGGCGCGAAAGCGTGGGGAGCAAACAGGATTAGATACCCTGGTAGTCCACGCCGTAAACTATGGTCACTAGGTGTCCCGGCTTTTGCTGGGGTGCCGCAGTTAACACATTAAGTGACCCGCCTGGGGAGTACGGCCGCAAGGCTAAAACTCAAAGGAATTGACGGGGGCCCGCACAAGCGGTGGAGCATGTGGTTCAATTCGACGCAACGCGAGGAACCTTACCTGGGCTTGACATACTGGTAGTAGAAACCTGAAAGGGCAACGATTCTGAGAAATCAGAAAGCCAGCACAGGTGCTGCATGGCTGTCGTCAGCTCGTGTCGTGAGATGTTGGGTTAAGTCCCGCAACGAGCGCAACCCTTACCCTCTGTTACCAACGGATAATGCCGGGGACTCTGAGGGAACTGCCCGTGTTAAATGGGAGGAAGGTGGGGACGACGTCAAGTCATCATGGCCTTTATGTCCAGGGCAACACACGTGCTACAATGACTGGTACAAAGAGTTGCCAAACCGCGAGGTGGAGCTAATCTCAAAAAACCAGCCCCAGTTGGGATCGGAGTCTGCAATTCGACTCCGTGAACGTGGAATCGCTAGTAATCGCATATCAGAACGATGCGGTGAATACGTTCCCGGGCCTTGTACACACCGCCCGTCACACCACGAAAGCTGTTTATACCCGAAGTCACTGTTCTAACCACTCCGCAAGGAGAGGAGGTAGGTGCCCACGGTATGAGCGGTGATTGGGGTGAAGTCGTAACAAGGTAGCCGTAGGAGAACCTGCGGCTGGATCACCTCCTTTATAAGAGTTAAAAAAAGAAAAAAGAAGAAATATAATCTATCCACTTATTTTAAGATACTTTTTAGT
>DAHXOM010000347.1 GCA_027364825.1 bacterium
CTTGAATTTTGAATCTTGAATCCGGATATCTGGATTTTGAATTTTGAGTCTTGAGTCCTGGGTCCTGACCGGCCGGTACCAGATATCCATGGATACGTTGTTTGCAACCTGCTTAACCTTCTGGATAAGCGTCTGTATCCGTTCTTCCTTACCGAGCAGTTCCATTGATGAAATACTTATCGCTGCAATAACGTGCCCGTCGCTCTGGAACACAGGTGCAGATATGCACACCAATCCATGAAGACTTTCTTCCCTGTCTATTGCATACCCTGCCTGTTTTATAGTAAAGAGTTCTGCCTTTAATGCGCCGGGTTCGACGATGGTATGCTCGGTTAGCCTCTCCAGCGGCATTTCAAGGAATGGGACCAGTTCTTTATCCGTCAGCTGTGCCATTAATACCTTGCCGAGGGCCGTAGCATGGGCCGGGATATTCATGCCGGTCTGCAAAATTGCCATGTACGAGGAGGGCGGCTGCACATCGAGTATAATGTAGATGTTCGTTCCCCTTCTTATTGCAATATGGATTGGCTCATGTTCTTCCTGTGACAACCTTTCGGCCCACAGCCTTGCAACCGTATGTATCTCCATACCGTTTAAATATCTGAACCCGAGTTCAAACGCCTTTATACCCAGTCTAAAGGCATTATCCTTGCCTTTTTCTACAATTTCATACTTGCTGAAAGTCTTTAAGAGCCCGGATATTGTACTCTTTGGATACCCCAATTTTTTGCTGATCTCTGTAACTGTCAGCACAGGAAATATGACAAAAAGACCAAGCACCTCAAGCGCCTTTTCAAGTGAGCGATATGCACTATAATCATTCTGTAATGCATGGTTACTCAAAGCACTTCGTTCAATAGTATTAATCTTCATATCTTATAATGGAACATATTGTTATTATATCGTTATGTCAAGAAATTTTTGATAAGAAAGTGGATCAACCTATTGTGGTATTAATGGGTCTTGGTTTTCTTCTGCGAGCTCTTTGAAAACTTCCTAATCATTATGGGCAGGGCAAAAATGGCTATTATAAGGAAGAACGAGAGTAAGGATATAAAGTTCAATTTCATGTTCGCAAGGCGGTCACCAAGATAACTCAGGGCAAACGACCACGGCGTCATACCTATGGCAGTACCTATTAAAAAATCCGTAAAGGTAATATTTGAAAGCCCTGCTCCGAGGTTAAACACATCGAATGGTAATGACGGGACTATCCTGAAAAACAATACAACTTCAAGCCCGTGGACATTCGTTAACCGGTCAAGGGTTTTAGCTTTGGTCCCCAGCACCTTGACCACAAAGTCTCTCCCCAGCCTTCTCGACAGCTGGTATGCTATAGCGGCACTTATAACAGAACCGATGATTGCATAAACAGCACCGTAGAACGGGCCGAAAACAAGCCCGGCCGCAAGTGCAAAAACAGATGATGGGAACGGGATTACGGCTTTTACGGCAAAAGCAAGAATAAATATCAACGGCGCCCAGTATCCGAATGAGAGGAAAAATTCTTTGAGCTTTTGCGGATTGGTATATTCCCGCAAAGGCGTATTATACACAACAATGGTGGCTGCCGTAAATATGGAGACGAGTATCAGTACCTTTACAATCGTTTTTCTATCAAGTCTGTCTTTTAAAAACTTGCCAATTTTCATGCAATGTGTGTATCAATTAATACAAGGCTATGCAAACAAAATCTATGGAGAGGTTAAATGAAGGCAATCGGTATCATCCATAATCCGCGATCCAAAAAAAATATGAAACATCCGGCCATGCTGGACACACTCAAAGAAATCGTGGGGAAATACGGAACAGTGTTTGCGCCGTTCTCTTTTGACGAATTGACAGAGGTTGCCAAGGAAATAAAGAAGGACAAATACGAGATTATCGGCGTCAACGGTGGAGACGGCACAAACCATCAGATAATAACCCGCCTGATCGATGTCTACCAGAGCGAACGCCTCCCGCTGGTTGCACATTTAAGAGGAGGGACCATGAACACGGTCTCGAACGCCCTCTACGGTATAAAGGGGTCCGTGTCGAACATAACGAAAAAACTTGTTGAACATTACAAGGAAAACAGACCGTTTAAAACGAAAACAAGCAAGGTATTAAACATAAACGGAAGGTATGGCTTTATGTTCGGCACAGGCTTTGTAGCCAACCTGATGGACATATATTATGAAGGCGGAAACCCCGGACCTGTTAAAGCTTTACAGATTATTTATAAAGCCATTGCATCTGCCATTCTATCAACGGATTATGTAGACAAATTGTTTCAATCCATCATCGCGGAGGTCATTATCGACGGCAAGAAACTGGATTTTAAGGAATACTCAGTTATTGTATCATCGGCGATACGGAATATAGGCCTTAATTTCAGGGCAATATACAGGGCCGAAGAACTCCCGGACAGGATCCATGTGTTTGCAGGCAAAGCCACGGCATTTGAAGTCATGCGAAGGCTCAGGAGGCTTTACGTAGGACATGAGCCGGACTTTAAAGATCTGACGGATGCGCTTGCAAAAACCGTGGAGATAAAATCAAGCGTCCCCCTGAAATATACCATCGATGGGGACATGTACATGGATACCTTAATCATAGTGAGCCCCGGTCCTCTCGTGAGCTATATCCAGGGTTAGCGCAAATCCCCACTACCCCCTTTGGAGGATATCCGACAATTCCTTTCTTCTTGCCCTCCCTTGACGGGAGGGCAAGGTACACAAGCGAAGCTTGGGTCTGGAGAGTGATAAATTTTTTAAATATAACAACTTGCACCCACACCTACCCCCGGCCCTGGATGGGTACCCGCTCAAGGGGGAGGAATAGTTTTGTGTATTTTCGGACATCCTGCTGAGAAAAGGCGGTAGGGGGGATTTGTTATAAGCGATGTTTCAGTCCTCTATAAGGTTGTCATTGCGAGGAATGAAATGACGAAGCAATCTACAAGCATAGGGATTGCTTCGCCTTCGGCTCGCAATAACAGAGCATTTATATTTTTTCTTTGCGAATATTCGAAGAATGCCTATATTTTCCGCCAAAGGTCGTAAGCCAGAGGCTTATCTATCATTAGTCAAATTTCCATATTCTTCAAACGTATTAGGGCTAGTGTTTTTTCGGGAAATCGGTTACAAATTTTTCGAATTCATGCGCAGGCAGAGGCATGGTAAAATAATAGCCCTGGGCTTCATCACAACCGAGCTTCCTGAGGAAATCGATCTGTTCCGTCTTATCCACACCTTCTGCAATGGTCTTCAGGTTCAGGGCCTTTGCAAGTGATATTATTGTTTCGGTTATCTTTGCATTCTCTTTGTCTTCCGGCAGGCTCTTTATAAAGGAGATATCTATCTTCAGGGAGGTTACCGGAAGTCTTTTCAGATATGCAAGAGACGAATAGCCCGTTCCAAAATCATCGACGGCCACGCTGATCCCGTAATCCCTGAGCTGGAGTAATTTCTCAATCTTATCTTCGACGTTCTTCATGATCAGGCTTTCTGTAATCTCAAGCTCTATGCTCAACGGGTCTATCCCTTTGTCCTTGGCAGTCATAATAACCCATCGTACAAAATCCTTCTGTTCAAGCTGTGCCGCCGATACATTGATCGCAACCCTTAAGTTATAGCCGTTTGCGTTCCACCGCATGACCTGCTTTGCTGCTTCTTCAAAAACCCACTGTCCAACCTGTACTATCATACCGGTTTCTTCAAGAAGCGGTATGAATCGTGCAGGCCGGATCAAACCCTGCTCCGGATTCTGCCATCGAACAAGAGCCTCAACTCCGGCAATAGTATAGTTCTTTAAATCAACCTTGGGTTCGTAATAAACGAGGAACTCTTTATTTTCAATGGCTTTTATAAGGTCATTTTTCATTTTCAGCATTGCTGAGATTTTACTGTTTATGGCAGGAGAATAATTTACAACACCCTTTGTCCCTCCACCCTTTATCTGGATTAAGGACGCCTCTGCTATTTTTACAAGCTCCTCTGCACTATTACCGTCGTTCGGGTAGATGGATATACCCATACTGAAAGAGACGTTGACCTTTTCTCCGTCAGCCTGTACCGGATTGGCAAATATCTTGTTTACGCTTTCCACGATCTTGTATATTGTTTCTTCATTATTTATGTCGCGGCCTATGATGGCAAACTCGTCCGGTCCAATCCTGCCGAGCTGTCTGTCCTCTTTAATCACCGGCGTCAGCATTTTTACTATCTCCCTGAGCAGGATATCTCCTTTGGCATAGCCGATGGTCTCATTGATACCCTTAAACCAGTCTATATCCATAACAATCAGGGCAACGGATTTACCCGATACAATAGAAATGTCTATGAGTCTCTGGAGTTCCTGCAGTATGTGATTCCTGTTCGGGAGGTCGGTGAGAGGATCGAACAGTGAAATATACTTTGTCTTCTGAAGTTTTCCAATATATCCGATTGCAAAGGATATATCTCCTGCTATCTCCCCGAGTAAACGGACTTCCTCATTGCCGAATTCAAAGGGTGTTCCCGAGTATATGGTAAGGGCTCCAATCACCTCATGAGACATGCGGATCGGTATTGAAGCATACGCCCGGAAACCAAAACTCAGTGCCCCCCTGCGCCATGATAGCATTCTGGCATCATGATCGATGTCATCGCTGGCGATAATTTTATCTTCAAGGATGGCCTTGCCTGCGGGACTGATGCCCTCCGGAAGGTCCTCACGCACATAGAACTTCAAACCTTTTACATACGCCTCACCGTCTCCCCACATTGCTACGGGTCTAATCTCCCTCGTGTCCTTATCCACAAGCCCGATCCAGGCGAACTTAAATCCACCCTCATCGACAAAGAGCGGACATACCCCTTCAAATAGTTCATTGATATTGCTGACCCGGATAATAAATTCGTTTATCTTGCTCAGAACCGAATAAAGAGTATTCACGTGGCCGGCCTTAACCTGTTTCTCCAACAGGTAAGCCTCCATGGCATTCGTCAGATCAAAGAGCATAACCTTGAATAAGGCAGAGATTGTCGCTGAAAATAACTTCTTATTATCGCCTGTATGCTCTTGAATAAGAGGGATAAGCTCTTTTATAACCTCACTGTATGCCCCGATGTAGTACTTTGGATCAAAACCTGCTATGTTATGCCGATAGCCGAGGCTCAGCCGATCGATCACATAGTTAAGGTCATTTTCGCCTTCAAAAAGGTGTGCGAAATATTCGGAAACTTTCTTCTTGACATTCGTGGTATTGAATTGCCTTGCAACAGCCCTCGTTTCATCAAACGTCTGCAGGTGTTTTATAAACACATCGGCAACCCTGTCCGGTATCCAGGGGGCTATTTTATAAGCTGACTTCAGAAGACGTATGTCTTTTTCCGAAATTGAAACAAACCTTTTGCGTTTATCCAATTCCGAACCATCGATGCCGAGTTCTTTCATTATATGGTCTGAGACATTTTTTTTCATAAAAAAATCTCTTTCCTTTTCCCAAAGGTAACTGTCAACAACGTTTATTCCCGCCGGTAATACATGAAGGCGTCCTCAATCTCTATAGCTCTATATCAGAAACAAAACCAAAAAACAGTAAAAAACAAAACGGTCTCACCATTTTGTAACGATTATTACTCCACCTGCGGCAAGAAGTGTCATGATATTCGGAAGCCACGCCGCAACCGCAGCATTGAGTATCTCTGAATTGCCCATGGACATGGATAATGCCATGATGATCCAGTAGCTGAACCCTATGGCAAGGGATACACCAAAGGCCAGCATAACGCCGGAGGTTTTCCTTTTCTTCAATGAGAAAGGTATCACGAGAAGGATCACAAACAGGGATGACAGGGGATATGAAATCTTGGAGTTGAGATCAACATCATAAGGAGCATAGGTGTATCCTTCATCCTTTAACTTTCTTATATATGATTTAAGTTCCGTATAATCCATCTCGTCCGGCGTCTTGCCGGTGTGCCTGAAATCCGAAATCATAAACGGAAGCTTCATTTCTTTTGACTTTGAAAAGGTATAGGCTGTCTGATATCCGTCTTTAAAATCCCTTGTGTAGATATCCTGTGCATCCCAGAAACCGTTATTCCATTGAGCCGTATTTACATCCGTCCTGTTTACCAGTGTATTGTTGTCTTTTGAGAACTCGTATATCGTAATATCTTTAATAGTGTTCAGCCATGGCACGAACAATCCCACTCTGTATATGTCCGTGCTCGATTTAAACCATATATTGTTTACCTTGAAGTTTTTTGAAAGGCTTGATTGTGTATGGTGGACCTGGGCATCCAGCATGGCATTCTTGATATTTGCCTGAGGCACAACATACTCCCCCAATATAAAATGCAGCAGCGACAGTATCAGGACGATGATCACCGACGGTTTTATGATGGTAAACGGACTGATACCCGTTGTCAGAAGGGAGCCTATTTCATTGTTCCTGGACATTACCGTATAGACGATAACAACCGTCAGCAGCGCGGCCATCGGAACAGTCTGGTATACAATCCCTGGTATCTGGGTCGCATAAAACATCACGACGGCATTCACCGGCGGCTGCTGGGATATGACGTCCTTCAGACTTTCAAATATATTAACAATGATATACAGCCCGGACAATGCAGTAATGGTAATCAAATAAACCTGCAAAAATTCATCAACAATATACCTGCTTATGATTTTCATGTATGCCTTCTTATGTAAACAAGGGGATTGAGAAATTGAAGGTTCTTTTCAAGAGAAACCATGTACAGCAGGAGCAGGGCTATGACAAGGAAGAAGATGTCCACGAGTGATACGGCGATTAAAGGGTTTAATATATTTAATTTGCCCACGGTTTCCGCACCGCTTAAAACAATGTAGTACAACAGCACAAGGACCACCGCAATAGTTATACCATAAGCCTTTCCCGACCGTGGTGATTTTATGCCGAGAGGTATCCCCATGATGGCAAATATTATAACGGTAAACGGTATTGCAAAGCGTTCTGCAATATCGGTTAACAGGGAATTATATTGAGCCTTTTTCTTTTTTAATTCGTAATACCTGTGGACAAGCTCGGGTATGGTCATTTCAAAAGTGGACTTATTGTAATATGACATCGATGGGCTGACCTCGCTCTGAGAAAAGGACAGATCGTAATCCTGGAAGTTTATCAGCCGTATCGTGTCCGGATCATCCCCTAACTGCTGAATAGTTCCGTCCTGGAGGGACAGCGTTATTGTCTTGTTGAGTTTGTCGACAATAAACCTGCCCTGCCTGGCAATAATGGTATTGGGCACCTTTGGGTCCCGCGTATCGTAGATAATTACATGGTTCATGATCTCCCGGTCCTTGGAGAGGTTATCGACATAAAATATTATATCGCTGGTGAAGGTATTGAATGCCTTTTCATTGATGCCCACGGTAGTCTTTCTTATGATGATATTGAAGAATTCATTCTTCAGGGCAAGATTGGCATCCGGAAGCAGATAAAAGGATATAAGACTTGTTATTATATAGGCAAACAAACCCAGCCAGAGAGGAGCCCTTGAAAGTTTTGCAAGGTTTATCCCGATTGCCTTCATGGCAATAATCTCGCTGTCACTGGACAACCTGTTAAACGCAAGAACAACGGACACAAGCACGGATATCGGAATCGAGAGGGCAAGGATAAACGGAGACATATAAAGGAATAATAAAGAGACATCCCGGATGGAAACGCCCTTTGCAATGATAAGATCGAAAAACCTTACCATCCTGCC
>DAHXOM010000078.1 GCA_027364825.1 bacterium
GTGCCGGACAGTCCGCTCTGTTTGAAGGTTCTTCAGAGATGAAATAAGGGCAGGTCTCGAAACACAAATTTACTAGTTCTTTAAATGCATTGTCTGTTGCAGCGGATTTATTGTATAAAGTAATGAAAAAGAACTGTCCGCTGTCAAGAGCAGGCCCTTGCATTCGCGTGCTTCCTGACCGGAGTAAAAGGAGATTATAGTATGGAATTTCAAACAATTCGAGCGGAAGAAAATGTGGACGGGATTGGAATTATAACCCTCCACCGTCCGGAAAAGCGCAATGCCCTTTCTATACGGATGCGGCGCGAGATTTCGGCATGCATGCATGATTGGGAGGGTTCAGAGAAGATCCGTGCCGTTATCTTTACCGGTACAGCCGGAACGTTCAGTGGAGGTTTTGACTTGAATGAATTCAACCAGCAGGAATCTGCATCCGATATTTTTGAATCTTCGGCAAAATATCACCGCGATATCTGGAATTTTCCGAAGCCGGTAATAGCTGCGATTAACGGCCCTGCCATGGGGGGAGGGATGGATCTGGCCACATTGTGCGACATAAGGATTTGTTCCGGGTCTGCTGTTTTCGGGCATCCGGAAATCAAGTTCGGCGCTCCTCCTCTCTTTACGCCGCTGAGATGGATCATCGGGAATGGGCTTGCACGGGACCTCTGTCTCACCGGCAGAAGGATCGATGCACAGGAGGCGTACCGCATCGGCCTGGTCAGCGAGGTAGTCCAGGGGGATACGTTGATGGAACGGGCGCTCGGGATAGGGGCTACGATCATAGAAGCTCCCTTGGAGGCACTTCAATTTACCAAGAGGTTCTTTACAGAAAATTCCGGCAAAGGGTTCGAGGAATCTTTCGTCGTAGAACATGACAATGCTTTTAAGAAATTCCTCCTGAAGAGATCGGGCAAATAAGATATGAGAGATAGCAGGGACGGTTGTTCTTTTTTATTGGAACAGTGCTTTAAATTTATATAATTCCACCGAGGTTTCTGCGCAGTACCCGGTGTCTATGAAGAAATACGGTGTGAATAAACCATGCTACGATGCTTGGAGCCAGCTTAGGGTGAAAGGTCAAATGATCGACAATTTTACATCAAATTCATTTAACCGCTATTAAAAATATTCTATTGAAAACCAGTTCAACCTTGCCTTCATCATTTGCCTGCTTAACAAAAGCATCTTTTACAATCTTTTTAAAAGTGTCCGTGTAATTTTCATTAATCTTTGTATCATAACAATCCTGGTTTAAATAGCCAGCTATAGCACCGGAAGAAAATATCTGAAAAACTTCTCCAGGTGTGTAATTTGTCTTTATACACTCTATCTTAGAAAAGGCCACTTTAAACCCTTTATCTTCAAACAAACGCCCATATTCATCCGGGGTTTCCATAAAAAACCATGGGCTTCTAAAGTGAGCAAATATGCTTTTTGTTCTTGCATCCTGTTCTACTTTTTCTACGGCCTCTATAAAATTGGGACTGTATATCTTTTTTGCGGGTGCCTGTATGCCGATCCGCCCACCCTTACGCAAGGCCGTATAACAACGTTCGATCGTTTTTTTCGGGTCCCTAAACCATTGAAATGCAGAGTTACTAAATATGACGTCGAAACTATCGCTGTAGTTTATTTCCTCGGCGTTCTTCAGCTCGAATGTGATATTTGTATCTTTATTCTTCCCCATTGCTTCCTTGATCATCCCTTCCGAAGGATCGATCCCGACTACTCTGCCCTTGGTCATTGCTTTTATCTTTCTTGTCAGATTGCCGGCACCGCATCCTAAATCCAGGACATCATCGGCATCTTTGATTTCCAGAAGCCCCAGGAGAATGTCCGCCGCGGATTTTTGTACCGAGGAATAGCGTTCATACCTCCCGGCTATTTGCGAAAAATCAATACCCATGCTTTTACTTCCTGCCTCCATACATTGAAAATATTCCATACTTATAGTAGCAATCAACATCTTTGAAACCGATGACCCTCAGGGCATTGAGCTGTTCATCCAATGTGTCCGGCTTGTCGTCCGCGTTGTCTTTATATCTCCGGACAATCTCCTCATGATGGGTACCTTCTATTCCCAGAACAGTCTTTCTTTCTACAATCCATTCTTTCCATAGCGAAAGATACCATTGCTCAAGGGTCTCTGTGGGAGCAAGAACAACATCGATGTTCAGAAAATACCCTTCGTTGTTCAAATGAGAATGAATGTTCCCGAACAGCGCTCTTTTCTCATCCAGAGTCAAATGATGTATTGCCAATGATGAGACTATAAAATCAAAGTTCTGTTTCAGGATGTTCTTATCAATCATCTCCTGAAAACTTACTTTCATAAAACGGGTGTTCTTATAACCTTTCAGACGTTCACGGGCTTTATGAAGCATATCCTCCGAGCCGTCTGCCAGGGTGACTGATAGCAAGTCATTCATTTTCAAAAGCTCATGGGTAATAATCCCGTCCCCGCATCCAAGGTCAAGAACGTTTATCCCTTGTTTGTTGTTTATGAAACAGCGGCAAAAAGACTTCAATATCTCAAGCAATCTCTTTCGCTCTATGATATAAAAATCAGCTTCCTCCCTATACCCTTGGGCAAACTCTGCTTTTGCCCATTGAGATTTGTCAAATTCCGTCATAATGTATCGCCCTTTTTAATCCAATACTTTTTAATAACAGTTAAACGGCTACTTACTTCCTTCAAAGT
>DAHXOM010000348.1 GCA_027364825.1 bacterium
ATGCTTCTCTGCATGAGATTATTTAGACTTATTTTAAAATATCGCTTCTGTCAATATTATGCCCGGTTTACCCCGTTAGAAAATTCCAGTTGTTTCATGCGGATACTATGCCGTTGTTAAACGCTCAGACCAGGATACTATTGAATCCACAAATTTTCTAACGGGGTTTACTCCATTCAATCTCTTGTCTTTTCAAAGAACAGGCGTTATGATATAAAAATGACTAAATCCAAGACGGAGGAAAAAATGAGACCGAAAACGATAAGAAGCTGGTGGATATTGATCCTTGTTTTAGCAGTTACATCTGCTTTTGCAGCAAAAATTGTGGCAAACAAAGAACACCCTCAACACAACAGTGAAACCAGGTATGAAGAGCTCGGCCTGTTTACATCTGTTCTTAATAAGGTTCAAAAGGACTACGTAGAACCGGTCAGCACAAAGAAGCTCATCTATGGAGCATTAAAGGGCATGATCAGTTCACTCGATCCACACTCGGGTTTCATGACACCGAATGAATACAGCGACCTTCAGGTCAGTACCCAGGGACAATTCGGCGGTGTGGGCATGACCATCACATTGAAGGACGGCATACTAACCGTTATATCTCCTATAGAGGACACTCCTGCTGCAAAAGCAGGCATAGAGCCCGGTGATAAAATTATTATGATAGACGGTAAACCCACGCACGATCTTACGCTTGAACAGGACCTCAATATGATACGCGGACCGAGCGGCACAAAGGTGAAAGTAACGATAATAAGGGAAGGATTGAAACAGCCGAAAATCTTTGAACTCACCAGGGAGATCATAAAGATTAAGAGTGTAAAATATGACGTTATCGACGGACATTATGGATATATAAGGATTATACAGTTCCAGGAAACTACAAACAGCGAACTTCAGAAAGCTCTTGATGAGCTCCATAAAAAAACAGGCAATGACCTTGAAGGTGTCATCCTTGATTTAAGAAACAATCCCGGGGGGTTACTCAATCAGGCAGTCGATGTAGCTTCTCATTTCATAAAAAGCGGTCTCATTGTT
Source organism: bacterium (assembly GCA_027364825.1). Classification (GTDB taxonomy): domain Bacteria; phylum JAMCPX01; class JAMCPX01; order JAMCPX01; family JAMCPX01; genus JAJYLM01. The sequence goes on from DAHXOM010000348.1 coordinate 1,042, forward strand.
TACACCAAGGGCAGACTGCCGGATCAACAATTAAAATTTACGGCAAGCGGTAAAAATGTAGAACCCGATTATCCCATAGTAACGTTGATTAACGGGGGCACAGCGAGTGCTTCCGAGATAGTTGCAGGGGCTTTACAGGATCACAAGAGAGCAATAACCGTGGGGACACCAAGCTTTGGAAAAGGCTCTGTACAAACCATAATACCTCTGGAAGACGGCTCTGCACTCCGCCTGACGACTGCTCTCTACTACACCCCCAACGGCCGGTCCATACAGGCTGAGGGAATACAGCCCGATATAACGATGCACGAGGAAAAGGTTGTAGAAGAGGGTTCACAGAATATTTTCGGCGTAAAAGAAAAAGACCTTGAAGGGCATTTCCCTGCACAAAACAAAGTATCGAATGAGAAGATCAAAGAGACAAAAAAGGCAGAGAACCTGTTGGGTGACAGTGAGATAAAACGAGCTCTCGATATACTCAAGGGCATCCACCTTTACACGACTATCAACGGAGGTAACACCGTTAAAAATTGATGAAGTGGTTTTATAG
>DAHXOM010000350.1 GCA_027364825.1 bacterium
GTATAAAAACAAATACTGATACTATGATAAAGAGTATCTTGTAGGTTCTCTTTATATCCGGCGACTCGGGGTCATAAGCATTGAATTCATCATTCATGGCCATGATACTTATACCTTCTGGCTTACCAGTCCGGCTTTTAACCTCTGGCTCATCGATGGAAGATATTTGAATAAGAGGTAAGCAAACGCCATATTGACGGGTATCTGTTTTATAGCCATGAATATGGCTACGTTAAACAACATGACGTGGTTGGAAAGGACTGAGAGAATAAGCACAACGAAAGGATACAACACCGTACTGAGCGCCGCAATCGTGGCGATTGCCACCCCCTGGGATCTGTCAAAAAATTTTTTCACAAAGATCAGTATATAGAAAACCGATAGATAGGAGAACAAATAAAACCATATGCTCCCTGCACTGAACAGGGAAGCGGCATACGCTATGAGTATAATCGAAGCCACAGCGGCGTAATAACCGTAGAAGAAGGTTACATACGTTACCAATATCAGCAACATGTCCGGAGAGAGGTAAACGGGGAGATAATTGTTGAGCATGGACTGAGCAATAGAACACAGGATTATGAAAAACAGCCATATCACATATTTCATTATTTCTCACCGGTTATTATCATTACGTAATTCAATCTATTGATATCAACATTGGGTTGAACGGTAATATTTTTAAAAAGCCATCCGGACGGACTATTTTTTACATCGAGGACCTTCCCGATGTTTATACCTTCCGGGAATACGCCGTCTTTTCCGCCGGTTATCAGGGCATCGCCCTTGTCTATCCGTGCATTGGAAAGCACATACATAAAGTTGAGGCGGTCAAATCCCGTACCATTTACAATACCCCTCACCCTTGTTTGTTCGTCAACGCCTTCGATAAAGCTGTTGATATCCGTCAGGAGCAGAATTTCCGATACATGGCGGCCGAGTTTGACAATCCTCCCGACGACGCCTGATGTCGATATGACCCCGTCTCCCTTCTTAATACCGTCGAGCTCACCCTTGTTCACCGTTATTGATTTGAATATACTGCTGACGTCTCTTCCGATGATCATTGCAGTAACATAAGAAACATTATTATGCGGCAGGGGCAGGTTCAGTATGCCGAGAATATTGTTATACCTTATCTTGACATCCTGGAGCATGTTTAATTTTAACTGGAGTGTATCGATTTGTCTTTTCAGGTCAATGTTCTCCTTCCGGACGTGTACAAGGTCTATATAATTCTCCCAGGCTTCTTTCAATCCGTTTACACCCCGGGCAGCGGCAGACATAACCATTGCCCCGCCTTGAAAAACGATTTGTGAAGGATAGACAAGCGGTCCTTTTGAAAATATATCCGAATAGGCAAGCTGGAAAGACACAATCAGGATCATGATTACGATTATATGTCTGTGATGTTTAACGAGCCAGTCCCACATGGTATATTTACTCTCCGACGCAGAAAAATATAGTTTTATGAAATGCTATGAGGAATAACCGGGCGTGCAGCCTCATGTCACCAGGACCTTGCTGAGCCTTCCCAGTTCGTCAAGGACTTTACCGCTCCCCTTGACAACACTTATCAGCGGATCATCCACAAGGATTACCGGCAGTCCTGTATGCTCCCGTATAAGTACGTCAAGGTTCCTCAGCATGGAGCCCCCGCCCGAAAGCACGATACCTCTTTCAACAATATCGGCAGCCAGCTCCGGCGGTGTGTGCTCAAGTCCTTCCTTGATAACATCAATAATCGATTCCAGCGGTTCCTGAAGGGCTTCCCGTATTTCCTCATCTGTTATTTCGAGTACCTTCGGTATGCCGGTAAGCAGATCCCTTCCGCGCACGTCATATTTCAGAGGAGTATTCAGCGGGTATGCGCTGCCAATCGATATCTTTATCCCCTCAGCCGTTGACTCGCCGATGAGCATGTTATATTTCTTCTTCATGTAATTGACTATGGCCGTGTCCATCTTATCCCCGCCTACCTTTATCGACCTTGAATAAACAATGCCCGATAAGGATATCACGGCAACACCGGTCGTCCCGCCGCCTATATCCACGATCATGTTGCCCGATGGCTTTGTGATGTCAAGCCCTGCCCCTATAGCAGCTGCCATCGGCTCTTCTATAAGAAAAACTTCTTTTGCACCGGCTGATTCGGCGGATTCTTTTACCGCCTTCTTCTCCACCGGCGTCAGACCGAGCGGTATGCACACAATAATCCTCGGTCTCATCAAGGTGTAATGGTTATTCTGTGCCTTGTTGATGAAATATTTGAGCATCTGTTCCGTAACATAAAAATCAGCTATGACTCCCTCTCTGAGAGGCCGTATCGCAGATATGTTGCCGGGTGTTCTGCCGAGCATCTTCTTTGCTTCATTCCCGACCGCGAGTATCTTTTTTATGCCGTGACTGTCGGTATAGATAGCGACAACAGAAGGCTCATTCGCAACAATACCCTTCCCTTTTACATACACAAGCGTGTTGGCAGTTCCCAGATCTATGCTCAGGTCGTTTGAAAACAAACTTACAAAAAATCCAGCCATTTTTTCTCCTAAAACCGCTTTAATCTTAATGCATTGATCTTGATAAATCCCTCTGCATCCTTCTGATTATATACATACTCTTCCTCAAAGGTAGCCAGAGCCTGATTATAGAGAGAATACGGTGATTTTCTTCCGGCAACGGTTACGTTTCCCTTGTATAATTTCAAGCGAACGACTCCCGTCACCCGTTGCTGCGTCCCGTCAATAAATTTCTGCAGCGCTAACCTTTCAGGAGAGAACCAGTAACCGTAATAAACCATCTCGGCATACCGTGTGACCATGCTGTCCTTCAGGTGATAAACCTCCCGGTCAAGTGTTATGGATTCTATTGCCCTGTGTGCGTAGTGCAGTATCGTACCGCCGGGAGTTTCATAAACCCCCCTTGATTTTATGCCGACATAGCGGTTTTCAACAAGATCTACCCTCCCTATCCCGTTCTTGCCGCCTATCTTGTTGAGTTCCTGAAGCAGTGAAAGCGGTTTCATCCTCCTGCCGTTCAAGGCAACCGGATCTCCCTTTTCATAGGATATCTGCAGGTAGGTCGGTTTGTCGGGGGCTTTTTCCGGCGGGACCATCAGGGTATACATATCGGACGGAGGCTCTGCCCATGGATCTTCCAGTATACCTCCTTCATAGCTTATATGGAATATGTTCCTATCGCTCGAATAAGGCTTGTCTTTCGTTGCGGTAACAGGGATACCGTGTTTTTTGGAATACTCGATAAGCTGTGTCCGTGATTTAAATTCCCATTCCCTCCACGGTGTAATGACACGGATCTTGGGATCCATCGTATAGTACGTCAGTTCAAATCTGACTTGATCGTTACCTTTGCCTGTCGCACCGTGTGAAACGGTATCCGCGCCGACCTCTTTTACAAGCTCCATTTGTGTTTTCGCGATGAGAGGTCTTGCTATCGACGTTCCGAGCAAATACGCGCCCTCGTAT
>DAHXOM010000352.1 GCA_027364825.1 bacterium
TGTAAGAATAAGAACACGACGCGCATATTTTTTCTGGCGTTTAAGTGCCTTGCTAAAAGCAGTGTTTTCTCCTTTTGCGCGATGAGCCTCATCGACGATGAGCAAATCGCAAGCCAAATTGAAATCTGATGCGGCGTATGAGTGTTTGACGACTTGTATCGAGCCAGCTGATAGCCTCTCAACCCTGCTGTTGTCTTCCGAATTAAGCCAGTTCAATTAGCCACGTTTTAATCGAGATAGTCCGACCCATCTTTTTAGCTTTTCGTTTTAAAATAACCGGATCAAGAACTGAGGAAAGGACCCAAAGCGGGGAGCTACTTACGTTTGACCGACGGAGAATCTCCACCGCTTTGGGCAAATACGCTCTATTGTCACTTTTTCTGATGGTTTGTATCAAGAGGTTATTTGAGCTTGGTAAGAGGTATCCGTTTCCGCGGCCTCCGACCTGCTTGCGATGTGGAAGCTCAAGAATCTGGGGCCATGGCTTTAAGGACTCATATTATGATGGTCACGACTCGGCATTACCCCAAAAGCGATACATCTGTGCAGACTGCCAATGCGTTTATACTCTGAGGCCTTTTGGATATTGGCCCCGTCATCATGTTCCTGCGACTGTGATATTGGGCAGTATTTGCCGGCGGATACAGGAGGGGGCGGGGAAGGTTGACAGTCTGCTAAGCCGCCAACGTCGGCAGCGTTGGCTCCGTGCCCTGACAAGAAACATTAAAGCTTACCTGGGGATGGATTTTGAAGGGGATTATCTGGTAGGGTTCTATGAACTGGTTCATCAGGGCAGGATTCCGGTAGCGAGGGCAGGATAAAACGCAAAATATTTCAGATGATTACTACCCCACCCAATATTTGCGGCGATATAGGGGGGCTCACTGTGATAAATCTTCATCATCAATAAACAAGGAGGATTTTGATGACTGAGGAGATGAAGCAGCGGGTGGCGGTGTTCAGATTTGGGGTAATTGCCGACTTTGTCGGCGGCAGACAGTTGGAACGTGGAGAGACCGAGCGTCTGATACAGGAGAAGTGCGCCCGGCGGTGGATAATACCTGGCAGTATGAGGACACGGATCGGGGAATCTACGATCAAGGAATGGATAGCCAGATACAAATTTGCAGGCAACAAGCTTGAAGCATTATATCCACAGGAGCGCTGTGACCGCGGCAAATCACGGGCGATAGATCCGGAGACAGCGCAAGGGCTAATTGCATTACGGAAAGAGATGCCGTCAGTCTTACTGCCTACACTCCTGCAAGAGGCGTATGTGCGGAAGATCATATTGCCGGGAGTGACGGTAACATATTCGGCGCTTTACCGGCTGTTGTTGGCAGAAGGGGTTTTGCAAAAAGTCCCGGCTGAAGGTGATCCACAGGACCGCCGGAGGTTCGAGGCGGATAACCCCAATGATCTATGGCAGTCCGACATCATGCATGGCCCATATGTGACGGTGGAAGATAAACAACGCAAAGCCTACTTGCTATGTTTTCTGGATGACATGAGCAGGCTGGTCTTGCACGCAGAGTTCTATCTGCATGAGAAACTTGAGTGTTTCCTGGACAGTTTCAGAAAAGCGCTGCTGAAAAGAGGGGTCCCAAGGAAACTGTATGTTGACAATGGCTCCGCATTCAGGAGCCACCACCTTGAACATACCTGTGCCTCACTGGGCATAGTACTTATTCATAGTAAACCGTACCAGCCCGAGGGTAGAGGCAAATGCGAGAGAGTGTTTCGAACAGTGCGCGAGCAGTTCTTATGCATAAACAAGGCAACAACACTGTCGCTGCTCAATGAATCTTTCAAACAGTGGGTTGATTCCTACAATAACAGAGTTCACAGCATTACGAAAGAAGAACCCTTAAGAAGGTTTACCCGCAATATAGAGTGTGTACGTCCTGCTCCGAAAGACCTTGAAGATCATTTCAGAAAAGCGGCAAAGCGGACAGTGGCAAAGGACAGAACTGTTGCGATAGAGGGCCGTTTGTATGAAGTGCCGGTAGGGCTTATCGGCAAGAGGGTGACCCTCCTGTACCATAAACACGATCCTGCCAGGATGGAAATCACCCTTGATGGTAAAACACATGGATTCGCCGTCATGCTCGATGTAAACGTCAACTACCGGGTCAGAAGGGATAAAGGCACCAGGGGCAGAGACACCTTTGAGATCGGGGATAAACCTGACAGACAGTACGATGGAGGGGAACTGTTCGGCAAAGCCGGTACAGAGGAGGAAGACCAATGAGAGACCACTATAGAGTGTTTTTCGGGTTCAAGAAAGAACCCTTCTCACCGGACATAAGAGTAGAAGATATGATGAAACATGCCGGACTGATAGGCGTAAAAGAACGCCTATTGTATGCCGTGAACCTTGGCGCTATAGCAGTTATCACCGGTGATGTAGGCAGCGGAAAATCTTCAGCATTACGGTTTGCATCCTCAACTCTGCACCCATCGGAATATCGTGTGCTGTATATTACTGCAACCTCCGGAACGATTGCGGAACTCTATAAGCAGATATGTCATGCCCTCAGCATAGAAATAAAGGGCAGTTCCAAAGCCGTTCTTATGAGGACAATTAAAACCTGTATCACGGAAATGGTAAATAAGAAGGAGAAGCCTGTGCTTATCATTGATGAGGCATCACTGATACGGCTGGATGTCTTTTCGGAACTGCATACACTGGTACAGTTCGAAGGAGATTCTAAATCTATGCTGCCCGTAGTTCTTGCCGGGCAAAATAACCTTATGGACAGCTTGATGTTCCGGCAGTCCAGGCCGCTGGCATCGCGGGTTGTGGCAAGAGGGCATATGGAATCTCTCAACGTCGACGATATGGCTGCTTATCTGCAGCATCATCAAAATATCGCCGGCTGCAAGAAGAATCTGTTCTCAGAACAGGCTGTCACAGCAATACATCAGGGGTCAGGAGGGCTGCTCAGAAGAGCGAATAATCTTGCCCGTGGCGCCTTGATTGCAGCTGCTGCTGAGAAGTGTATGACTGTGTCGGCGGATCATGTCAGGGTAGCTTCAACTGAAATCATCTGATTCACTGCCGGGGGTAGAAATACCCCCTTCATAAAGGGGTCAGTCTAAAACGAAATGGTCAGAATAATCAGAAAAGTTAGGCCGGATTAATCCGAAAAACAACAGGTAACCGGCGGTTTTCTCTCAGCCTGGACATAGCTGAGGTATTCAAACCGGTTATCGTGGATCATGTGATATTCAAG
>DAHXOM010000355.1 GCA_027364825.1 bacterium
GTTAAGAAGGAGGCAGGAATGTTCAAAAAAAATATAATAAATGCATGGTACGAAAACAGTGGCGCAGAAAGCGCCACTGTTTTTTTTATGTAAAGGAACAAAATGAAGAACGTAATAATGGATGCACCTGCAATAGAGAGGGCGTTAAAGCGGATTGCCCATGAGATCATAGAAAAACATACAACTGCGCCGGCCAGTCTCATCGGCATAAGGACTGCAGGTGTATTTATAGCATCAAGACTTGCAGAATATATCAAACAGTACGGTCAGATTCCTGTTCAAACCGCTACCCTGGATATTACCCTGTACAGGGATGATGTTGCCATGGGCACAGGCAGGGCAATTGTACGGGCAACACAGATAAATTTCCCCGTTGACGGTGCCTCCATAATACTGATTGACGATGTGCTTTTCACCGGCCGCACCATACGGGCTGCCATGGATGCCGTTATAGACCTCGGCAGGCCAAAGGTCATTCAGCTTGCAGTGCTTGTCGACAGGGGGCACAGGGAGCTGCCGATCAAAGCCGATTATACAGGCAAGAATATTCCTACCACGGATGATGATGAAATAAAGGTCGTATTGACGGAGAGCGGCAGCAATGAGGACGCGGTATATTTAATAAAGAAAGGAGATTAAACATGGTTTCCGGCAAAGGTATTATAGGATTAAAATATCTGGATAAAAGTGATATAGAACAGATCGTAGAGACCGCTTTTTCCATGAGGGATATATCAAAGAGAAGTGTTAAAAAGGTCCCGACGCTGCGGGGCAAAACGGTCGTGAACCTGTTCTTTGAGTCAAGCACAAGGACAAAAACATCCTTTGAGATAGCAGCCAAAAGGCTGTCCGCAGATGTAGTGAATTTCTCCTATACATCGAGCAGTATATCAAAGGGTGAAACCACCATAGATACTGCAAAGAACATTGAGGCCATGAACCCGGATGTCTTTATCATACGGCATGCATCTTCCGGCATTATGGATCTGCTTTCACGGCATCTCAAAACACCCATAATAAGTGCCGGCGACGGTACAAATGAGCATCCGACCCAGGGTTTGCTGGATATTATGACCATCAGGGACGAGAAAAAGCGTATCGACGGATTAAAGGTAGTTATCGCCGGGGACATTTATCATTCAAGGGTTGCGCGTTCCGATATCTACGGCATGGGCAAACTCGGCGCCAATGTGTATTTCTTTTCTCCCCCAACGTTTATTACCGATGATTATGCAAGCCTTGGCGCGAGTATAACCTATGACGCAAAAGAGGCGTTCACCGATGCCGATGTCATCATCATGCTGAGGATACAACTCGAAAGGCAGGCGACAGGACTTTTTCCTTCCACGAGGGAGTATTCGAGGGTCTTCGGATTAAATGAACAGAGGTTGAAGCTTGCAAAACCCGATGTTATCGTAATGCATCCGGGGCCTATCAACAGGGGACTCGAACTTTCAAGCGGTGTTGCAGACAGTAAAGAGCACTCAAGGGTGCTGAAACAGGTTGAAAACGGTGTGTCCATAAGGATGTCAGCCATATACCATACCATAGGAGAAGGACATGAATATACTGGTAATTAACGGGTTATTGATCGATCCATCTCAGGATATGGAGCAACCCGGCTCGTTGCTCATAGAGGATGATATTATAAAAGGTATTGTTGATCCGAAGTCTTACACAATAAAAGGTGATACTGCTTTTATAAAAAACCGGCAGGATAAGGCGTTTACCGTTATCGATGCATCCGGCAAATGGGTTGTTCCGGGTCTTATAGATATGCACGTGCATATGAGGGACCCGGGATATGAATATAAAGAGGACATTTTAACAGGCACCAAGGCCGCCATGACCGGAGGTTTTACCTCGGTGTGTGCCATGCCGAACACAAGGCCTGTAAACGACAATAAGACAATAACCCGCTATATGATCTCAAAGGCAAATGAAGCAGGCTATGCACACCTTTTTCCCATTGCTGCTGTTTCCAAAGGGAGCGAAGGTGTAGAACTGTCCGAAATTTATGATCTGGTCGATGCAGGGGCCGTTGCTGTCTCGGACGACGGTATGCCGGTTGCCAGTGCGGCTCTTCTGAGGAAAGCGATGTTGTATATAAAGCCCCTTGGTATACCGCTCATCGATCATCCGGAGGAACTGTCGTTGAGTAAAACCGGATATATGAATGAAGGTGTTGCCTCCGTAAAGCTCGGGCTCAATGGTATACCGCAGACCGCGGAAAGTGTGGCTGTGGCAAGGGACATTATGATAGCGGCCGAAACAGGATCGAAGCTCCATCTCGCGCATCTCAGCACAAGGTATTCGGTTGAACTTGTCCGGTGGGCAAAGAAGATGGGCATACCGGTTACATGCGAAGTTACCACGAACCACTTCTCCCTGAACGAAGATGCGGTTAACGGTTACAATACAAACGCAAAGATAAACCCGCCGCTCAGGACAGAACGTGACCGGCAGGCTATGCTTGAAGCTATTGCAGACGGTACCGTAGACTGTATTGTAACAGACCATGCGCCCCATGGTAATGATGAAAAAGAGATAGAATTCGACAAGGCATTGAACGGCATATCAGGTCTCGAAACGTCGGTGGGTCTTTCCCTGAAGCTTGTCCATGATAAAATAATAGATAAGAAGCAGTTTGTCCGGCTTATGTCCTGTGCACCGTCAACCATAGTAAACCTGAAGAACAAGGGCACGTTCAAGGCAGGTGCAGACGCTGACATTACTGTTATAGACCCGGATACAAAATGGCTGGTGGATAAAGATAAATTCATATCAAAAGGCAGGAATACGCCGTTCCATGGCTTGGAACTGAAGGGCAGGGCTGTTATGACCATAGCAGGGGGGAACATACATGGCAATACTCGTACTTGAGGACGGGGCTGTATTCAAGGGTAAATCTTTTGGATACAGGGGCATTGCAGCGGGAGAGGTGGTATTTAATACATCCATGACCGGGTATCAGGAAGAGCTTACGGATCCGTCATACTATGGACAGATACTTGTCTCGACCTATACACAGATCGGCAATGTCGGTACAAACCCGCAGGACTATGAATCCGACAGGACGTATTTAAGCGGGTTTATTGTAAAAGAGTACAGGGAACGTCCGTCAAATTTCAGATCTACCGAGACACTGGATAGTTTTATGGTCCGGCACCGTCTGGTAGGCATGCACGGCATAGATACGAGGATGCTGGTCAGGAGGATCAGGATCAAGGGCGCAATGATGGGTATTATGTCGTCTTTTGATGATACGGAAGATGAGCTTAAAAAAGAGCTCTCAAAGCAGCCATCCCTGGTCGGCAGGGACATCGTTACCGAGATAACAACAAAAGAGCCCTATGATTTCAAAGAATCATTGTGGTCTCTCAAAGGCGGGTATGAAGAGGCTTATAAAAAAGATTTCCCTCTGGTTGCCGTATACGATTTCGGGATAAAAAAGAATATTCTGAGGTCTCTCGTTTCTGCTGGTCTCAGGGTAAGGGTTTTCCCCTGTACCACACCTGTCGATGAATTACTGAAGGATGAATATAAAGGTGTTGTGCTTTCGAACGGGCCCGGGGATCCTTCGGCACTTTCCTACATTATTGAAAACACCCGGGAGCTCATCAAGAATAATAAACCGATACTCGGTATATGCCTCGGCCACCAGATACTCGGTCTTGCACTGGGCGGCAAGGCCATAAAACTGAAGTTCGGACATCACGGTGCGAACCAGTCTGTCCTGAACCTGAAAACAAGGGGTATCGAGATCACGGTCCAGAACCACGGGTTTGCCATAGATCCGGAATCGCTGCACGATAGTGTGGATATCACGCATGTAAACCTGAATGATAAGACCCTTGAAGGTTTTGTTCATAAAAACAAGCCCATCCTCTCTACACAGCATCATCCCGAAGCCTCCCCTGGTCCGAGAGAGGCAGGTTATATATTTAAGGAGTTTGCAAAACTTGTCTATGAAAGAAAATAGCGCAATCATTAAACAGGGTTTATCGACACTGTACGAATATGCATCAGAAAGGTTTAAGGATGAATTGCCGAAAGCAAGAAAAGAATTTGATCTTTTGGTCCCGATCCCCCCTGTGAACGATACGGAGATGCGGGGCAGGCTTATCCTGTTTAGCCACTGGTTCCTCATGGACAGGGCTGTTGAGTCGGGGAAAACCCCGGCAGATATATTCTTTCAAAAAAATCTTTTAAATCTATCGTATCAGGAAGAGGCACTGTACAGGGCACTGCGGATAAGCAGGATAAGCATATACGGTATTATGGATAAGCATGGCCGGCATATTGCAGCGGATATTGGCACGGATGAAAGGTTTGAATTCCAGATGGATGAAGATATGATGCTTCAATCAAACGGCGAGATTATGACCATGCGGTTTATAACTATGGATAAGAGTACATTCTTGCTTGCCTCATACTGTACACACCATTTCAGTACAAAGGAGATAATCCATGACCGGCTTACTTCGGTTAATATTTTCGACAGGACGGCATTTTCAACCAAGGTGTTTGAACTGACTGCATTGAGCCTGAAGAGCAGGAAATATACATGGGTCGAACCATTGGTAATCTATGAGGGGACGGCAAGGTTATGAGGAGACACGTGAATGCAGCACCTTTTGCTAAAAAGGGAGATTCGGTGAAACAGAATAATACAATGCTGTCATTGCGAGGAATGAAATGACGAAGCAATCCCTCAATACTGGTAGATTGCTTCGCTTTACTCGCAATGACAGAGTGCCAAATAGATTGCTCACCCCAGCTTCGTCCCGAGTTTCGCGGGATGCCCGCGTTCGCAATGACAGCTATGGTAATCCACCACAGATGTCCCCTTCACATTACCCGTCTTACCTTAGTCTTTTGTACAGCGGCGAGCTCGAAAAACGGGTTGAAGCATCAAAAAAATATCTTTCATCATGTACGGTTTGCCCGAGGAATTGCCGCGCAAACAGACTTGATAACCAGAAGGGTGTTTGTCTTGCAGGCAGGGATGTAAGGGTTTCGAGTTATAACGTACACAACGGGGAAGAACCGCCGATATCGGGTACGAGGGGCTCGGGCACCATATTTTTCACGGGATGCAGTTTAAAGTGCAGGTTCTGTCAGAACTATCCCATAAGCCAGCTTAACCACGGCAACAATTATTCAACCAAACAGCTCGCCGGAATGATGATCGAGCTTCAATCGCTTGGTGCCCATAATATCAACCTTGTGACACCGACTCATTTTGTTCCGCATATTATCGAGGCTGTGTACCTTGCGTCACAAAGGGGGCTTGCCATACCCCTTGTTTACAATACGAGCGGGTATGATTCAATCAACATGCTCAGACTGCTCGACGGCATTATTGATATCTATCTGCCCGATATAAAGTATGCATCGGATGAAAATGCATTCAAATATTCAACGGTAAGGGATTATGTAACCGTCAACCGGCAGGCTCTTGTTGAGATGCACCGGCAGGCAGGAAGGCTGGTGCTTGATAGTGATGGTATTGCCGTTCAAGGTATGATAGTAAGGCATCTTATACTTCCGGAGGACATCGCACAGACAGGTGCGTCAATGGCGTTTATAGCGGAACGGTTATCGGCAGATACGTACATAAGTCTTATGAACCAATATTTCCCGGCAAACAATGCTCATAAGTTCAAAGAACTGTCGCGGCGTATCAGGAATGACGAATACGACTATGCCATTCAATGTCTCCAAAAGAACGGATTGGAGAATGGATGGATACAGGAATAAATAATAGGTGATGGGGGGTAAATGTCGAGAAGAAGAGATATAAAAAAGATTATGTTAATCGGTTCAGGTCCTATTGTTATAGGTCAGGCATCTGAATTCGATTACTCGGGGACGCAGTCATGCAAGGCATTAAAAGCAGAGGGTATAGAGGTTGTGCTGGTAAACAGTAACCCGGCTACGATTATGACAGACCCTGAATTCGCGGATAAAACGTACATAGAACCCATTACCCCGGACATACTGAAAAAAATTATCGAAGCAGAAAGGCCGGATGCCCTCCTGCCGACGATGGGAGGACAGACGGCATTGAACATGGCTGTTGCCCTTTCGGACAGCGGCGTATTGAAGCAGTACGGTGTGGAGCTTATCGGTGCACGGCTTGATACCATAAAAAAGGCGGAAGACAGGGAGCTGTTTAAGGCTTCGATGCTCAAGATAGGCTTGAAAGTGCCTTTCAGCAAATACACCCATACAAAAGAAGAAGCAATGAGGTTCGTGAGAGAGATCGGCTTCCCCGTGATCATACGGCCGTCATTTACCCTCGGAGGGACCGGTGCAAGCATTGCGTACAATATAGAGGAGTTCGAAGACAAGGTGGAATACGGGCTGAGTGTAAGTCCGACACACGAGGTGTTGCTGGAAGAATCCGTCCTCGGATGGAAGGAATTCGAGCTTGAGATGATGAGAGACAGGAATGATAACTGCATCGTTGTCTGTTCCATTGAAAACTTTGATCCCATGGGCGTTCATACCGGTGACAGCATAACGATTGCACCGGCACAGACGCTCACGGACAAGGAATATCAGAATATGCGGGATGCCGCCATAAAGATTATGCGGGAGATCGGTATAGAGAGCGGCGGATCAAATATACAGTTTGCCGTAAACCCTCTCAACGGAGATATGGTTATCATAGAGATGAACCCGAGGGTCTCCAGGAGTTCAGCCCTTGCATCCAAGGCGACCGGTTACCCGATAGCAAAGGTCGCCACAAAACTTGCCATTGGATACACCCTCGATGAAATTACCAATGATATTACGAAAAACACAAAGGCCTCGTTTGAGCCCACGATTGATTATGTTGTAACGAAAATACCCAGGTTCGCCTTTGAAAAATTCCCGCAGGCGGACGATACCCTTACAACGCAGATGAAATCAGTCGGTGAGGTCATGGCAATAGGGAGAACATTCAGGGAGTCGTTTCAGAAAGCATTACGGTCACTCGAATCAGGAGTGTACGGCATGGTGCAAAGGATAAGGGATGAAGATTTTGGGACAGTTAAAGCAAGAGAAAAGGTCATCAGCGGATTAAAAAGGCCATCGCCGGAACAGCTGTTTTCCATAGGGGACGCATTCAGAATGGGATTTACCGTGGAAGATATACAGCAATACACTTCAATCGATCCATGGTTTCTGGATAATCTGCAAGAGATCATTGGATATGAGAGCAAGATCAGGGCATTGAAAGGGTATTCACTTTCAACTGTTGAAGCCGCACACATTCTACGGGACGCAAAGAAAATGGGATTTTCCGACAGATATATCGCAGGCCTGCTCGGTACTGCAGAACCGTTGATAAGAAAGGCAAGAATGAACAGCGACATAAAACCGGTTTACAAGGTCGTGGATACCTGTGGAGCGGAATTCGAGGCATATACACCGTATCTTTATTCCACCTATGAGGATGAGAACGAGTCCGTTGTATCACAGAAAAAAAAGGTAATCATTCTCGGGAGCGGCCCGAACAGAATTGGACAGGGCATAGAGTTTGATTATTGCTGTGTCCATGCAAGCTTCGCCCTCAGGGAAGAAGGGTATGAATCCATCATGCTGAATTCCAATCCGGAAACAGTCAGTACCGACTATGATACGTCCGATAAGCTTTATTTTGAACCTATTACCTACGAAGATGTCATGAATATTATTGAGCTTGAAAAGCCGAACGGTGTGATTGTTCAGTTCGGCGGGCAGACTCCGTTAAAGCTCGCAAAGAAGCTTGAGGCGGCTGGTGTGCAGGTGCTTGGGACCTCGCCCGAGAGTATAGACATAGCCGAGGACAGGAAAAGATTCAGGGAGCTCCTGGAACGGCTCGGATTGAAACAACCCACAAGTCTTACAGCGACATCCGTGGAGGAGGCCATAAGGATTGGCAATACAATCGGATTTCCCCTCATACTCAGGCCTTCCTACGTACTCGGCGGCAGGGCCATGGAGATCGTTTATGACAACGAGAGCCTTGAAGAGTATATGGCCAGGGCTGTGAATATCAGTGAAGACAAGCCCGTACTGGTGGATAAGTTCCTGGAGAGTGCAACAGAGATTGATGTAGACGCTATATCCGATGGTGATACCGTTGTGATCGGCGGCGTTATGGAGCATATCGAGGAGGCAGGCATACATTCGGGCGACAGTGCATGTTCACTCCCGCCTTTTTCTTTATCCAAGGACCTTATCAATGAGATTACGAGACAGACCAAAATTCTTGCAAAGGCGTTGAATGTTGTAGGGCTTATCAATATACAGTACGCTGTTAAGGATAACGAGGTTTATGTAATCGAGGCAAATCCCAGGGCGAGCAGGACAATACCGTTCGTCTCAAAGTCAATAGGGATCCCGCTTGCAAAGTTGGCAACAAAACTGATGGTGGGCAAGAAACTAAAGGACATAGGCTTTACAAAAGAGGTGTTGACTGATTATATTACTGTAAAAGAAGCTGTGCTTCCGTTTATGAAACTGCCGGGTGTAGATACGATATTGGGACCGGAGATGAAATCAACCGGTGAGGTTATGGGAATAGACAAAACGTTCGCTCTGGCATTTGCAAAGTCGCAATTAGCTTCAAATACGGTACTACCGATGAACGGTAATATTTTTATCAGTGTAAAAGATAATGATAAGATGCTGATAGTGCCTATTGCAAAGAGATTGAAAGAATTTGGATTCAACATAATTGCAACCAGAGGTACCGCGCAGATCTTAACGACAAGCGGCATTGAGGTAAGAATTGTTAATAAGGTAGAGGAAGGAAGGCCGCATATTGTTGATTTGATAAAAAACCGGGAGATTGCAATGCTGATAAATACTACCTTTGGAAAAAAATCAATAAAAGATTCTTATTCTATAAGAAGGTCGGCCATTACGTATAATATACCGTATTATACGACCATTGAAGGTGCGGATGCGGCGTACAGGGCTATTGTGGCCTTGAAGAACGGTGAGATCACGGTTACACCAATACAGAATTTATACAGAGCATTATAAGACAGGAGCTTTTTATGCAGAGACTTCCGATTACAAGATCAGGGTACGAGGCTTTAAAAGAGAAATTGAAGGTATTACAGCAGGTGGAAAGACCAAAGGTGATTGTGGCGCTTGCAGAGGCAAGAAGCCATGGCGATTTGAGCGAGAATGCAGAATATGAGAGCGCTAAGGAAAAACAATCATATATAGATGCCAAGATAAGGGAAATAGAAAATAAGCTTGCTAATGCAGAGATAATAGAGATAGACAAAACCAAGATCGATCAGGGGCGGATTGCGTTCGGCGCTTTTGTGTCGATTAAGGATACCAACACCGAGAGTGTTGTCAGTTATCTGATTGTGGGTGAAGATGAAGCTGATTTTAAGAACGGCAGTATCTCGATTACCTCGCCGCTTGCACGGGAACTGATAGGCTGCAGAAAAGGCGATTTTATTGAGATAGAGACATCGAAGTCGGTAAAGGAATACGAGATAATAGAAATATCGTACGATAAGCTGGACAAGTAAACCCCGTTAGAAAATTCCAGGTATTTCATGCAGATAATATACCATTGCTAAATTCTAAGACCAGGATATTATTGAATCAGCAAATTTTCTAACGGGGTAAACCCTTCTTTATCATGTCATGCTTATAGAAGATTTTTGCTTGTCATTGCGAGCCAAAGGCGAAGCAATCTACAGGTAATGAGGGATTGCTTCGTTATTTCATTCCTCGCAATGACGACTAAGGGCTCCCCTCAAAAATATAAGTAGGTACGTGTTCACTATGTGTTGACAAATAAAAAAGTGTCCATATAATGAGAATGCAAACCCCGTTAGACAGTCAGCCAAAGGTTTGAGCCGGAGGCTTCCGCCGTCTGAGCAGGAGATAAGTTCTCCGGATGTGACGTACCGGACTTTTCCCTATGATGGTGCTTTCTAACGGGGTAAATTGCAGGCGGATAGCTCAGTTGGTAGAGCGCCACTCTTACACGGTGGATGTCGCAGGTTCGAGCCCTGTTCCGCCTATTGTTTAAGGGGTCGTAGTTCAGTTTGGTTAGAACGTCCGCCTGTCACGCGGAAGGTCGCGGGTTCGAACCCCGTCGACCCCGTTTTTTTTATTGGTAAAGAATAGACATGATATCAGACTTTTTGGTAATACTGGCAAATATTGTGAGCGTAGTGCTTACAATATATTATTGGCTTATCATCATACGTGCTTTATTGAGCTGGGTGAACCCGGATCCGTATAACCCGGTTGTGAACTTTTTGTACAGGGTAACAGAACCCGTGCTCGGTCGGTTACGCAGTGTGATCCCTCTCGGAGCAAGCTCGGGTATAGATCTGTCTCCCTTAATCGCAGTTTTTGTAATCTACTTTTTCAAGTCTTTGATTGTGAAGGCACTCCTTATGCTTGCGTTCAAGCTCAGCGCATAAACTTCTTGCAATACAAGTTATTCCCTTCATTGCAATATCGGTGTATATATAAGCCAGGATGCATTATAAACCTAATAATTTTACGAAAAATAAAGTACCCGATATTCTTCTTACATCCCTGATATTTTTATTTGCATTTGTATTTGTATTCAAC
>DAHXOM010000372.1 GCA_027364825.1 bacterium
GTTGAAATTATAGCAAAAATAGTTGAAATTACAACAAAAGCACCTTTTGCTACTGCATTTTTTGTATACAGCGTAAATTCAACCAAGCGTCATTCAATCCGAGGGATAGCCGTTTGGTCGGTTTATTGGTTTTGTTTTTGATTGTTTTGAAACGAATCTGATATGAAACGACGCGAATAAAAGATGATTTTGATACACACTATCGCTTTAATTAGGTATAAATATTCAAACAGGCATTCGGGATAATAGGTTTTCCTTGTAATCCATATAAGACAAGGAATAAAGGGAGTTTTATGCCTTGAAGTAGCTTGGAAGTTACACATCCTTAATCTTTACTTTTACAAGCCCTCTTACGGAATTGCCCCAGTATACCGCTTCTGCACGGTTCAGGTCACCTATTTTTAATACCTTCTCCCTGCACAGTTTATTTTTTATAAGCCGCTCCCTTAAAACCCCCGGCAGTAATCCGCAATGAATAGGCGGGGTGTAAAGCTTTCCAGAAATCTTTAAAAAAAAGTTAGCCATCGAGTATTCCGTAATCTCGTTACGCTCATTCGAATACAGAAGATCAAAACACTTGCCATTCTCAATACGTGAAGCTGTATTGTTGTACCCGGTATTGTACCATGGTCTGTATGTTGTTTTATGGTAAAGATAGACATTCTTACTGTCCATGGCAGAATCTGCCATGAAAACAACCGGTTCATTCTTCAACGTATTCTTATCCAAAGGGGCATAATCATACCTGATACATCCCTGATCATTTAAGAAAATCCTTATCTTATATTTCTGGGTGCCATCAAGACGCGTGCGTATGCTGGCAATGGTTCGTTTCATTTCTTTTCCCCGATAGGTATACCCGAAGAAGTCCGCCGATCTTTTCAATCTCTCAAGGTGCTCTTGAAGATATACCGGATGCCCTTGCCAGAGTATTGATTCAAAAATCTCGAAGTCCGGTACCTGCATGCCGGTTATAAACCTGCACTTGATCATGCACTCTTCCCACTCTGCCCTGGCAGAAGAATCCCAGACAATACCGCTTCCTACGTTGTATGTCCATCGCCCTTTGTCCCTGCGCCCTTTCGGCCCGCTCCTCCGGAGTGTCCGTATCGGAACACTGAAGACAGCCTGCCTTCCTGGTGCAATGTAACCTATTGCACCGCAGTATATTCCGCGTCTATCAGGTTCCAGAGACTTTATGAGCTCCATGGTCCGTATTTTGGGTGCTCCGGTAACAGAGCCGGACGGGAAAATATGCATGAAGATATCTTTCAATGCGACATCCTGTTTCAGTGTTGCCGTGATGGTTGAAGTCATCTGATGAAGCGTCGGGTGCGTTTCCACCTCGAAAAGTCTGTCAGCTCTTACACTGCCGAATCCGGATATCTTGCCAAGGTCGTTTCGAAGGAGGTCAACGATCATAATATTTTCGCTCCTATTCTTGGAATCCAGAGCGAGGCATTTTTTTATCTCCTCATCCTCTTCATACCAGCGCCCCCGGGGTGCCGTGCCTTTCATGGGCTTTACGACTATATTTTTCCCCTATAATTTGAAAAACAACTCAGGGGAA
This sequence comes from bacterium, assembly GCA_027364825.1. GTDB lineage: Bacteria > JAMCPX01 > JAMCPX01 > JAMCPX01 > JAMCPX01 > JAJYLM01. Next base: position 1,571 of record DAHXOM010000372.1, read on the forward strand.
AACGAAAGGATACAGTCACTGCCCGTATCTATATAGGCGCAGTACGGCGTTTTTTGATTTCTACGCAGTACCGAATAAAGATCGAATGGGTCAAGAGCGCTTTTCAGCAAAGCGTTGAATGTAAAATTCACCTGATACGTATGACCGATTGAAAGCCAGTGTTTTATCTTTTTGATCTTACCGGCATATTCCTTGAATCCTATATTGAAAGACATGTCCATCCCGGGTGTGGCTTCGGGAGCCGGATCCCGTCCCTTGGCAGGCGTTGATGGGTTAATCTGCAACGGGTCAAAAGGGTGTCCACAGCCATGCTTTATCTCTGGACACCATGAGTCGTGAGCATGATCGTACCGGTAAGGCCTTTCAAATACCCCCAGCCATACAAGATTTGAACCGTATACACGCGATGGGTGAGACAAAGGAGAGAGTGCCTTTTCCAGCCCGTATGCTGCTTCATACGAGATATAACCTGCGACCCAGTATCTTTTTGACAGCACATCTATCTCATCGAGTATACCGGGGACATCAGAATATTTGTCTGTCTTTAAAATTCTGACGGGTCTTGTAAACAGATAGGAATAGCGCTCTTTTGAGGAAGGCAGTGCACTTTCGAGAAAAACTACCGGACTGTCTTCCTGTAAAATATGCCGCAGCGGTTCGATAGAGAGAGGTTTGTAAAATGTCATCACTGTAGTTCCAAACACACTATCTGGGTAAAAGCAAATGCTGTTTGTGCCCAGAAATGATTATGATTTAGGGCATGGTTTAAAACCGCATCGAAGCCAGAGGACTTATCTCCTCCTTAGGCGGATGTCAGTCATAGGCTGATCCGTCCATTGGCTGACTTTCTAACGGGGTTTACTTCTCCTCGTATAGAATCCCGGTATACAGCTCTGTACCCCGGGCAATGTCAAACGCCTTGTCGAGGTTCGCGTTGTCATATCCCTGAGGCAGTGGCCTTACCCAGCTTCTCAGGTTGTCATAGAGATAGTTGACCTTATCGAACGTAACGCAGGGACTCATGATATGGATGAAAGAGAACCCCTTGTGCCTGATGCCCTCTTCAAACAACCTCTGCATCTCATCCGGCATACCTGCAAACCCCCGTGCAACATACTTTGCACCATACGAAAGTGCAAGTAGTACCGGGTTCATCTTCGGGTCAGGGTTTCCCATGGGATGGGACCGTGTTACCTGATGCTGCGGGGTCATGGGACTCGTCTGTCCCTTGGTCAGTCCGTATATGGCATTGTCGAACAGAACACACGTTATATCCGGGTTTCTTCTGATCGTATGAGGCAGATGTCCTGCACCTATGCCGAGCCCGTCGCCGTCACCGATCAACGCGAGGACAGTCAATTCAGGCCGTGCAAGCTTTGCCCCGGATGCAACGGGAAGCGCCCTCCCATGCAGGGTATGCATACCATAACCCCTTATAAAAAACGGGTATCTGCCCACACATCCGATACCAGAAATAACGATCAGGTCTTTTGGCTTTATACCGAGGTTACCGAGCCCATTGGTCAATGCGGTCTCTATGCCAAAGTATCCGCACCCCGGACACCACGTCGGAAGCCGTTCAGACCTGTATTGGAGTACCCCTTTTTCTTTTACCTTTTCTATATCCTCATCAGGATAATATACCTCTGGTT
>DAHXOM010000399.1 GCA_027364825.1 bacterium
ACTCAGGTCTGCCCCCAAATCAGAAATCAAACCCCTTGTATTCCCATTCTCAGGGGAAGATAGCAAGTTGGGACAAAAGAACTGGATTCTCCCGCATTATTTGTGGGGCTGGTTACTCAAGTGCGGAAATGGCGACGTTAGTTAAGCAGGATAGCTTTTTCTCAAATGAATCCTAAAGTGGTCATTACGCAGGGGTACCTTGTTAATGAATATTTTCTTATATCTTCTATAATCCCATTGCTGTATTTATAATAGACAATGGACGGTTATGAATAGTTAATGTGTGATAACTGGACCCCGTTAGAAGAAAGCAAGCCGTGTTATTTAGTGTTGGTGGATATTTAATGTGTCTGTGCGGGAATACATGCTAAATTCCCTAACGGGGTTGACTATACTATAGGTATGATATATAGTAATACCATGGAGGTGGAACATGAGCAAGGCAAAAATTGCAATAACTCTTGAACAAAGCTCTGTAGAACAATTAGACAATCTTATAACAGAACACATTTTTTTAAATCGTAGTCAGGCGATTCAAGAAGCTGTAAAAGAAAAACTGGGAAAAATTGAACATAGGAGGTTGGCACAGGAGTGTGCAAAACTCGACGCAAACTTTGAAAAGGCGATGGCAGAAGAAGGTTTAAATAAGGATTTGAGTGAATGGCCAGAATACTGAGGGGTGACATTCGTTGGGCCGATTTAGACCCTGTGAGGGGTCATGAACAGGCAGGTCTACGGCCTGTTTTGGTTTTAAGCCATGATATTTTCAATGAACATTCCGGGACCGTAATAGCAGTAGCAATTACAAGCCAACCTCAACGTGCAGGTTTTCCGTTGACTCTTGAATTAAAGACCGGTAATTTGCCAAAGCATTCGTGGGTCAAAATAAGTCAAATTCGGACACTTTCAGTAGATAGGATTTCAAAGTTAATCGGCAGGGCATCTTTAGAGGAGTTAGCTCAAGTAGTTGAAGGATTAAACGAAATAATCTCTTCGTAAAATTGATGCAGGTAAGGGGTTAAATTCCTTCTATCTTCAAGTCAATAAATTTTTGATGTAAAACATCGTATCCCACCAGGGGAGCAAGCACCCGCAGTGTCCCCAGTGCCGTGCCCAGGATACCGGGGGCAAAAACACTCTGTCCTGCCAGGTGCAGCCCTGCTATGGGAGTACGGTGCAGCGCCGCAGTCTTGAACTTCTGACTCACGGACCGGCTTACGCCGTAGGCACCGCCCCGGGGGCTGTCCATCCAGTCAAGGAACGACAACGGCGTAAAAGAGTCCGCAATAAATGCCCCGGGCATCGGTCCGAAAACCTTCAACGCCTTATCGAAGAGAATGTTCGCCTCGCGCTCCTTGGTTTCCCGGTAATCATGGGGACGGTGGTTCCCTGTTGTATGCTCCCACCCCTGCCACTTTTCATAGGGGCTTTCCTCAAGTACGGAAATGATGTTCCATCCGGGTTTGGAAGATTTATTCATCGTAAAGAAAGTCACTCCGCCGTGCAGGTCGAGAGCATTGTCCAGGGAAAAAGTGTTGTACGGCCGGTACGGGACCTTGCCCTCGGGGACCGCTATATGAGCGGCAAATATACCGGGTGTTTCCGTGAGCGATGAGATCCTGCTTTTGAATGCGGGCTTATAAGCGTCATCCGGGAGCATGGGAAGCATCAATTTCGGATGTATGGCAGCTATGACCGTCGAAGAGATCAGTTCCTTGCCGGAGCGCAGGACCACTCCCCGGACAGCGTGATCCCGGACCAGGATGTTTTGCACGGGGTCATTGCAGATGATCTCTCCCCCGAGCTCGTTCAGCCTGTCCGCGAATGTGTCGGCCATGTGCGCACCTCCGCGCACCAGTCTCCAGGAGGACATCAGATACGAGGATATCGAGGAACTCCATAGGTACAGGGGACATTCCCCGGGACCAACACCGATCCATGCCAGAGGGACAGAGAGGACACTGCGAAGCTCACGGGAGCATCCCAGTTTGTTGAGGTAATCTTCGAGGGGCTGCAGTTCCGCAGAAATGTCGAATTCCGTTTTATCCCCGAAGAGCATGGGCATGAGTGAAAGACGCTTGATCGCGGTGCGGATAACGGAAATGATTTCCCCTATCCGGTGATGTTCATCCGGGAATGCCCTGTTGAGGTTTTCTTCAAACAGGTCAACGCCCGGAGGAAAATCGAACTCCCTGTCCGGCAGGATGTACCTGTCAACAATCCCTCCGCTTCCCATGCGCAGAAGCGGGATGCGCCCGGTTACGCCGAGGAGGTCGAAGATCTGGTGCAGGGGCTGGCCCGCGTCCAGGGCCCCGAGATAGTGGATACCGACTTCGCATTCGATGCCTTTCCTGACGTAACTGCGCATCAGG
>DAHXOM010000402.1 GCA_027364825.1 bacterium
AAGGGATATACTGGAGAAATACAGGAATGACGCTGTGAAGGTTTTTTATCATGATAAGAACAAAGGGAAAGGTGCAGCGTTAAAAACTGGATTTGGCAAGGTGACCGGAGATTTTGTTATAATACAGGATGCCGATCTTGAGTATGATCCAGAAGACTATGAAAAATTATTAAAACCTTTCATAGACGGTAAAGCGGATGTTGTTTACGGCTCCAGATTTATGGGAGGAGAGCCTCATCGGGTGATATACTTCTGGCATTACCTTGGCAATAAATTTTTAACCATGTTTTCAAACATGTTCACCAACCTTAATCTTACGGATATGGAAACGTGCTACAAGTTGTTTCGAAAAGGAGTGCTGGACAGAATTACCATAGAAGAGGACAGATTTGGATTTGAACCCGAAATCACGGCGAAGATTTCAATGCTTGAGATAAGGATCTACGAGGTTGGCATATCATACAGCGGCAGAAGTTATGCAGAAGGCAAAAAAATAGGTTATAAAGACGGTTTTAGAACGCTTTATGTCATAATCAAATATGGGTTGCTGAAGAGAAGACCAACGTAGTTTCCACATCTGGAACATGAAAAGGCTTAAACCCTTTTCAACCGTTTAAATCGTTAAGATAGCGGCGTGCACCCATTTCCTCCGGGGGATCCGGATCGCACAAACGAACTTCCTTGCTGAATTTTTGGGTTTGGTTATTCGAATGCCTTTATGCCGGTAATGTGTTCTCCGAGTATCAGCGTGTGGATGTTATTCGTGCCCTCGTATGTGTACACACTTTCAAGGTTATTCATGTGCCTCATGCACTGGTAATCGTCGGTTATTCCGTTTGCACCGAGTATGTCACGGCAGCTTCTGGCAATCTCGAGTGCAATTTTCACATTGTTCAGCTTTGCGAGTGAGACATGATAATGCTTTAAAGTGCCGTTATCCTGCATTTTTCCCATACGCCATGCAAGGAGCTGTGCCTTGGTTATTTCCGATAGCATCCATACAAGCCTTTCCTGCACAAGCTGATATCCTGCAATAGGCCTTGAAAACTGTATTCGCTCTTTAGCATATTCGAGTGCCTCTTCATAGCACGCCATGGCAGCACCGAGTGCACCCCATGCAATGCTGTACCGTGCATGCATCAGGCAGGTAAGCGGAGATTTAAGCCCCCCGGTCTTTGGCAGGACATGGTCTTCAGGGATCCTGCATTCATCAAAGTTAAGCTCAGATGTTACCGATGCCCGCATTGATAACTTACCGTGTATGTCCTTTGCAGCAAAACCATGAGTGCCTTTTTCAACAACGAACCCCTTTATGCTTTTGGGATCGTCTTTTTTTGTTTTTGCCCACACAACAGCAACATCGGCAACAGAGCCGTTTGTTATCCACATCTTTGAGCCATTCAGTACATAATATTTCCCTTCTCTTATTGCAGTCGTGTGCATGCCTGAAGGGTTCGAGCCGAAGTCCGGCTCTGTGAGTCCGAAGCATCCTATCTTTTGTCCACTGGCCAGCTGCGGCAGCCAGAGATTTTTCTGTTCTTCACTGCCGAATTCGTGGATTGCCGTCATGGCAAGGGAGCTCTGTACAGATGCAAAGCTCCTCAATCCCGAGTCTCCTCTTTCAAGCTCCTGCATCATTAACCCGTAGGATATGCCGCTTACCTTGTTACATCCATAGCCCTCGATACTGGCACCAAATACACCGAGTTTTCCAAGGCCGGGGATAATCTCCATAGGAAAACTGGCATTCCTGAAGGACTGCTGCACTTTCGGCATAAATTCTTTGTCAACGAATTCCCGGACGCTCTGTCTGGTGAGACGTTCTTCTTCTGACAGTAAATCATCCAGTACATAGAAGTCTGTTCCTTTAAATTGTTTCATAGAAAAATTATAGGATATCGAGGATAAAAAGGAAAGAGTTTTAGACGATAATCACTTTCTGAGATTACAGAATCTCAACAATACAGATAATCAGCATGATGATTGCGATTATGCCTTTGAAGATTGTGCCCTTAAGCCTTCCTATTGCAGATACCCAGCCTTTATGTGCCGCATCAAGTGCCTGTCTGCTCTCTATGAGGGATGCTCCGAAAGCACCGGCGAACGTCCCCAGTGCAGCTCCGATGAGCGCACCAATACCGAACAAAAAAGGTGCCAGCACAATAGATCCGGTGACACCTCCTATTACAGATGCAATGACGGCTTTCCGGGACACACCTGCCCTTGCTGCATCTTTTATACCAAACAGCATCTCTCCCAATTCCCCCAAGAGAGTGAGGAGTGCCAGAACAATAACCGTTGTCCAGCCTATATAGTGCGCCTTTGTTATCAGAACGAAGAGCAGTACGGCGATAAAGGATATCAGTGTACCCGGCATACCGAACACAATGGAGATCGTTGCTATGATCATAATGGAAAAAAGCAGTATCGATAAAAAAATATGAAGAGCTGTCATACCTATACTATTTTCTTTTCTGTGTTGCCGAGCAGCCGTATAATCTGAGCGATGGTCTTTTTGATTACCTTTCTTTCAACGACCATATCGATCATCCCGTGCTCAAGCAGGAATTCAGCTCTCTGAAAACCTTCCGGTAATTTCTGCCCGATTGTGTCTGAAATAACCCTTGGTCCTGCAAATCCGATTAATGCCTTTGGTTCGGCAATGATAATATCAGCTATACTTGCAAAGCTTGCAGCAACCCCTCCTGTTGTGGGATCGGTAAGCAGGGCCATATAAAGGGTTCTGCTGTTGTTTAACTTGCTTAAGGCGGCGTTTGTTTTAGCCATTTGTAAAAGAGAAAAAATGCCTTCCTGCATCCTTGCTCCGCCCGAAGATGTTACGATGAGTAAATTGGATTGTTCTTCGGTTGCACGTTCTATGAGTCTTGTGATTTTTTCCCCCACAACGCTCCCCATGCTTCCACCCATAAAATTAAAATCAAAAATACCGATATGAATA
>DAHXOM010000403.1 GCA_027364825.1 bacterium
GACTTGTATACAATCGTATGTTTTTGTATGAATGAATAATCATTCATTATGGAGGTAGGTATGAAAGACAGTGGAAGAGATGCAGTGATAGTGTCAGCAGTAAGGCTGCCGATAGGCAGGGGAAAGAAAGGCTCTTTTGCGAAAACGAGGCCTGATGATCTATTTGCAACTGCAATAAAAGCTGCCTTAAAAAGATTACCCGAATTCGATTATAAAGAAATAGAAGATGTTATATGCGGTTCTGCATTCCCTGAGGCTGAAGAAGGTATGAACGTAGCAAGGGTAGCAAGTATTCTTGCCGGTCTGCCGATTGAAGTCCCGGGCACGACGATTAACAGATTTTGCGGTTCTGCAATGACCGCCCTTCACAAAGCTGCCTATGAAATCATGGGCGGAGCAGGTGATATATTCGTAGTAGGCGGCACCGAGAGTATGACCATGATACCGATGACAAGTAATAAACCGTCCCCCAACATAAAATTCGTGCAGGACGGCTCTGCATTGCCCAATGTATATATATCCATGGGTGAGACTGCGGAGAATGTTATAGACAGGTATGAAAAGAAATATGATCTCAGTCGTGTAAGCCTTGATACGTTTTCGTACAACTCACATAAAAAGGCCGTTGCTGCCCAGGAATCAAACAGGTTTAAGGATGAGATGGCTCCGGTCATAGTAAATAAGGCAACCGGTGACATAGAGCTTTATAACGGGGAAAAGGTCCCCGAGGGCTGGATGCTTGTAGATAAGGATGACTGTCCCAGGGCAGACACAACTGTTGAAGCGTTGGGGAAATTAAAGCCCGTATTCAGGGCAAAGGGCAGGGTAACAGCCGGTAACTCTTCACCGACCAATGACGGTGCAAGTGTCATGGTCCTTATGTCGTCATCAAAGGCAAAGGAACTCGGCATAAAGCCCCTTGCAAAGATAAAGGCAACAGCAGTGAGAGCGTTGGAGCCCGAGGTAATGGGATTGGGTCCCATCTATTCGACAAGGCGTATCCTCGATAGGGCCAAGATGACCGTAAAAGATATACAGCTTTTTGAGATCAATGAGGCGTTTGCATCCCAGTCAATAGTAAGTATAGAGGAGCTCGGTATTAATCCGGATATCGTGAATGTCAACGGTGGAGCCATTGCTCTTGGACACCCTCTCGGCATTTCGGGTGTCAGAATACTTACAACACTGCTCTACGAGATGATAAAGAGGAATTTAAATACAGGTCTTGGCACCATGTGTATCGGGGGCGGCCAGGGTATAGCGACAATTATTGAACGGTAAATTTACAGGAGGAATTTTTTATGAGCTATCAGATAAAAAGGGTAACAATAATAGGTTCGGGAGTCATGGGCTCTGGTATTGCCGCCCATCTTGCAAATGCAGGTATACCTTCCTACATCCTTGACATAGTTCCGAAGGAACTCACCGAGGATGAAAAAAAAGCAGGATTGACCCTAAAAAGTCCCCAAGTAAGAAACAGGCTCGCACTCGCAGGTATTGAACATATAAGAAAAGCAAAACCGGCCCTTATCTATTCACAGAAGGACATAACGTATATCACGCCGGGTAATATGGAAGACAATCTTGATTTTATAGGTCAGTCCGACTGGGTCATAGAGGTAGTCACAGAAAGGCTTGATATAAAGAAAAAGGTTTTTGAACAGGTGGATAAATACAGAAAGCAGGGTTCAATAACAAGTTCCAACACATCGGGTATAAAACTGAAGGATATGGCAGAAGGAAGAAGCAAGGATTTCAAAGAGCATTTTATGATTACCCATTTCTTTAACCCTGTACGGTATATGAAACTGCTTGAATTTATTGTCGGTGACGACACAAAGCAGGAGATGGTATCATTTATGCAGGAGTTTGCCGAGAATGTTCTCGGTAAAGGGGTTGTTTTTGGCAAGGACACACCGAACTTCATTGCCAACAGGGTTGGGACCTTTTCCATGCTTGATACGATAAAAACCATGCTTGAGGATGGATATGCAATTGACGAGGTTGATGCAATAGTCGGCAAGCCCATGGGCAGGCCGGGAAGCGCGGCGTTCGGAACGGCTGATCTTGTAGGTCTCGATACCTTTGTGCATGTGACAAACAATGTTTACGAAAATACTCCCAACGATGAAAAAAGAGACGTTTTCAAGATTCCTGAATTTATAAACAAGATGACTGAAAAAGGTTTGCTCGGTGACAAAACCGGTCAAGGGTTTTATAAAAAAATAAAAGATGAAAAAGGAAGAAAGAAGTTAGTACTCGATTACAAAACAATGGAGTACAAAGATTCGCAGAAATACAAGTTTGACTCTCTTTCCATGGCAAAGAATGCAGAAACCCCGGAAGAAAAAATAAAGGTACTTGCATCGAGTGACGACAGAGCGGCAAAATTTGCGTGGAAGGTAACAAGGGATACGCTTCTCTATTCATTAAACAGAATTCCCGAAATTGCGGATGATATTGTAAATATCGATAACGCAATGAAATGGGGCTATAATTGGTCTATTGGTCCTTTTGAAACATGGGATGCTATAGGAGTTGCAGACTCTGTCGAGAGGATGAAAAAAGAAGGTTTCAGTGTTCCCGATAGTATAAAGAACGTGTTTGAAAAAGGATACGGAAAATTTTATCTCGATATCAAAGGTGACAAATATTTCTTTGATTTCAAAACAGGAACCTACAAGCCGATAGTAAGGAGAAACAATGTAATATCCCTTGAAAGCCTTAAAAAGAAGGGCATGATCCTGAAAGAAAACGGCAGTGCGAGATTAATTGATATAGGCGACGGTGTCATATGCGTTGAATTTAATTCAAAGATGAACGCTATTGATGAAGATCTGATAGCCATGATCAATAATGGTTTGGACATGCTTGAAGCAAAACCTGATGTAGCCGGTATGGTCCTTGCCAATGAAGGTGAAACATTCAGTGCCGGTGCGAATATCTTTTTAGTATTAATGGCAGCACAGAACAAAGAATGGAAGGCACTTGAAGCTTCAATAAAAGGTTTACAGAATGCCAATATGAGAATGAAATATGCAACCAAGCCTATCGTAGCAGCGCCGTTCAATATGGCACTGGGCGGTGGATGTGAGGTAAGCATGCATGCTCATAAAATAAGGGCATACGCCGAGCTTTACATGGGGCTTGTTGAAGTTGGTGTCGGTGTCATACCTGCAGGCGGTGGTACAAAAGAACTTTATTTAAGATCACTTGGTGATGGTGTTGTCAAGCCCGATCCAATTAAAGCTGCTATCCATACCTTTGAAACAATAGGAATGGCGAAAGTTTCTATGAGTGCAAAGGAAGCTGTTGAATTATATGGATTTCTTAAGCCAACAGATCGGATAACCCTTAATAAGGAGAATCTGATCTACGATGCAAAGCAGACCGTCCTGGCCATGGTCAAAGAAGGTTTCAAACCATCAAGACCGAGGACCGATATAGTTGTCGCAGGAAGGGAAGCAATAGCAACATTGAGGCTTGGGGCTCGAAATCTAAAACTCGGTGGCTATATTAGTGAGTATGATGAGTTTGTAGCGGATAAACTTATAAATGTTATAGGCGGCGGCGATGTTACCCCTGGTACCATAGTTGATGAACAAAGGCTGCTTGATCTTGAGAAAGAAGCATTTTTAAGTCTGTGCGGTGAGCAGAAAACTCAAGATAGAATACAATACATGTTAATGAATAATAAACCCCTCCGCAACTAAAAAACGGTGCAGATCTCGGTCCCCTCCGGAGGTCTGCACCACCCCTCTCTTAAATTTGTAATCTTTTTAATTGACAATTCACAAGTCACTGTATAGATTTTCTCTCGTGTTGCTGGTGAAGAAG
>DAHXOM010000035.1 GCA_027364825.1 bacterium
CAATGTCATAGTGATCAGCCGTACAGAACCTCCGGGTATATTCTCGCGTCTTCGTGCAAACAGCATGATGGAAATTATAGACAATGAACTTATGAAATTTACACCTGAAGAAACGAACGGCATTGTGCAGATCCGTTCAGGTAAAAAACTGGGGAGCGAAGTTATAGAAAGGCTTCATAATTTAGCAGATGGTTGGGCAGCTGGGATCGTTCTTATGCTTGAGCAGAATAACTTGGAGTTAGAGGCTGTGGAGAAGGGCGGCTTGAAAGACTATCAATCGATCTTTGATTATTTTTCAGCCGAGATTTTTGATAAGATGGAACCATCAACACAGGATTTCCTTCTGCGGACATCCTTTTTCCCTTCTATGACAATTGAGATGGCGAACAGGATGACCGGCAGTAATGCTTCAGAGAGAATACTGAATGAACTTGAGAAGTCTCATTACTTTACCATTAAACATCAGAATAATACGTATCAGTATCATGACCTGTTCAAAGAATTCCTGCAGACGCGCACGAAGATTTACTTTCATGCAGTGGAGGTTCAGCAAATCCTTAACCTTGCAGCAATGATTCTCAAGGAAAACAAGAAAATTGAGGATGCTATGGGACTGTTTCAAAAGGCCGGTGATCGGGAGAACATGAAACAAATTATCATAGCAAATGCCCAGAACTTAATATCACAGGGAAGGAACAATGTTCTTGAATCATGGATAAAAGACCTGTCTGAAGAGGATCTACATCAAGACCCATGGCTTTTATACTGGCTTGGTGAGGCTCGTGCTGTATTTAACCCGGTCGAAGGCAGGGTATATTTTGAAAAGGCATTTAAGGTTTTTTTAGGGAACGCACGGGATGCTGAGGGGGGGTACCCCGTTCGGAAGTACCTTTCTGACGGAGTGTACCTGGCATGGTGTGGGATTATTGAAACATTTATATACGAGTATGGTAATATTGCGCTTATCAACAAATGGGTTGTGGCAATGGAAAAAATAATCCGTACCTATCATAAATTTCCATCGAGGGATCTCGAAGAACGCGTATTGAGTTTATTGGTTTTTGCCTTAACACATTATAACCCATATCATGCTAAAATTGAAATATGGGCGGATCGCACGTTGCAGCTTTTAAAATATATAAGGAACCCTGATCAGCGAGTATATTATTCATTCTCCATATCACACTACTATTCATGGACAGGGGACGTTTCTAAATTTCGGATACTTGTTGAATTAATGCAAAAGATTCCTCAATCCTTATCTATAAAAAACCAATTGCTTCAAAAAATGTACAGTGCCGGTTATGCCAGGCAGATTGTCTCGAAAGAAGAGTGCCTTCGTCTTGTATCCGAAGGCATGGAGATAGCTCATAACTATGGAGTGCGTTTCCTTGATCAAATGATTATTTCGCAGGCTGTTTATCTTTCGTTTAGTATTAATGATCTCAAGAGCGCTGAAGAATTCTTAAAAAAGATGGGATCGACAGTAAATCAGTCCAACGCCTTACAGGTAAGTCAGTACGGCACATTGTCCGGATGGTTGGATCACCTGCAGGGGAATATATCACTCGCCATTGAAAAGATCGAGAGGAGCCTTGCCTTATCTATAAAAGCACACATTCCTTTTGCACAGGGCTTCTGCCACCTTGGATTAGCTCAGGCATTCTATGAACAAGGAACTTTTAAAAAGGCTGAAGAACATTACAAGCAAGGACTTTTTATCGGCAGGCGGATGAAAAGCAAATCGCTTACATTTGCATCTTACTGTATACAAGCTTACTGGCTTTTCGATAAAAAAAATACGTCTCATTCTTCAGCGTCAGAGCACAAAGGACTAAGGATACTAAAAAAGGCTATGGCATTGGGTAAAAAATATGGCATGGTCAATGTATACTATGCATGGGGACATAAAATGGCATATTTGTGTCTCAAGGCATTGGAAAACGGAATTGAGGTGAAGTATGTACAACAGCTTATACAAAAACTCGAGCTGTTTCCAGACACGCTTCCCCTTGGATGCGAGGACTGGCCATGGGCGTTCAAGTTTTGTACCCTCGGTAGTTTTAAGATTTTTAAGGACGGTAAGCGTGTTGAGTTATCCAGAAAAGCACATCTTAAACCTATCGAGCTGCTGCAATTCCTGATCGTTAATCATGGAAGAGCAGTCGAGCTTGATCAAATCAGCAATTCTTTGTGGCCCGAAGCACAGGGTGATTATGCACACCAGGCATTGGACACGACCATCCACAGGTTAAGAAAACTTCTCGGCACCCATTATGCCGTAATTTCAGAGGCAGGCACGCTAATGCTGAATACGAAAAAATGCTGGATGGATGTTATTGTATTTGAATATCTTTTAAACAGCATTTCGCCACTTTTGACCGGCAATGGTGAATCCTCAAAGTTATCCGATAAACACGAGGAGATTAAAGACTTAGAAAAACGCATTCTCAATATATATTCAGGAGATTTTTTTGCCCAGGATACAATACCATCATGGGGTATTAGTTTTCGAGAAAAGTTGCTCGACAGGTTTACACGGTTCATAGAGCGATTGGGGATATATTATGAGGGCACCGGCGACATGCGCAAAGCGATCCTAACATATAAAAAGGGTTTAGAAGCGGATAACCATGGGGAGCTTTTTTACCAGCGTCTGATGCTAATTTATAAATTTCTGGGCCGCTATGCCGAGGCCGCCGCAACGTATAAACGCTGTAAAGCGATCCTATCTCAAGCATTTAGTATAGAACCTTCGGATAAAACAAAAGAGCTGTATCTAAGCATCATTAACCCAGGGAAACGGGTATGAAAGCTCTCAAGAGGTTATCCGATAGAAAGCCCCGCAATGCATTTAATCCGATCTGCATTGACTTTCTCGAGGACATACGATAAAAATAACTGTCTTGATACGTTAAAACGGGAGGGGGATTCGTTTGCAGAATAATTCCATTGCAAAGGTCAATAGTCCTGTTGTTGACAATGTTCTTTTCCGGGAAAGGTTGTTTCAAACGCTTGATCATGCGAGGAAGAAAAAGGCCGTTTGGATTACCGGCCTGCCGGGCTCGGGCAAAACAACCCTTGCTGCAAGTTACCTGTCTGCAAAGAAACTTCCCCATAGCTGGTATCATGTCGACAGTTCGGATGCAGACCTTGCGACTTTTTTCTATTATCTGCTGTATGTAATAAAGAAGATAACACCGGTAAAAAGTACAAAGCTTCCCCTTTTAACCCCTGAATATCTTGCCAATATAGAAACATACACGCACAGATTTTTTGAGATCCTTTTCAGCATGCTGCCCGAAGGTTTTGTCCTTGTGTTTGACAATTACCATGAGATCAACGGCAATCCTGTGTTTCATAATGTTGTAAACGAGGTTTTGTCGAGGGTCCCGGAGCACGGCAATGTCATAGTGATCAGCCGTACAGAACCTCCGGGTATATTCTCGCGTCTTCGTGCAAACAGCATGATGGAAATTATAGACAATGAACTTATGAAATTTACACCTGAAGAAACGAACGGCATTGTGCAGATCCGTTCAGG
>DAHXOM010000044.1 GCA_027364825.1 bacterium
ATAGAGCAGCTTGTTGCAGGGCTCGGCAATATTCAGCTCTGCGGGAGCGCTTACCATGGTATCGGTATCAGCGATTGCATCAACAGCGGGAACATGGCAGCCCAGAGTGTTTTGAAGCAATTATTCGGTTGACGCGGAACAGGCATCTATAAAAAATTCAATATTCAAAACTCAATATTCAATACGTAAAAGCCATTATAAATTCCTTGACATTTCTGGTGCAGCATATAAGAAGGATGAAGATTTTGGGAAGCGAGTGCTCCGTGTAGGGGATAAAACATGGATTTAATGTCTACAACTTACTACGATATACGAAGGGTTGTAAAATTCTTAAGGATTTTCGCACTGGTTGCCGGTCCAGGTATCATCGTGATGGTTGCGGATAATGACGCGGGCGGAATCACGACCTATGCGGTTACCGGGGCACAAACAGGTTACAGCCTGCTGTGGTTCATGGTTTTACTGGGACCCGTTGCGTATTATGTACAGGAGATGACCGTTCGTCTCGGTGCTGTTACCAAACGGGGTCATGCCGAGGCAATCTTTTATTCTTTCGGATCATTCTGGGGATGGTTTTCCCTCCTGGACCTGGTTTTAACCGACTGGATGACCATGATCACCGAATTCATCGGTATGACCGCTGCCCTGAGTATTTTTGGTGTATCACCCATTATTACCGTTTTGATCTGCTGGGGTATCATGGGGTTTATGGTCCTCCAGGGACATTACTGGACATGGGAAAAACTCGCATTGCTGTTTTGTGCCATCAATATGATCTATATTCCTGCCGCCTTTTTTATCCATCCTTCCGTAAAAGAGGTCCTGCATGGATTTATTCCGCACATGCCTCCCGGCGGTTTTACGAGCAGCCTTTTTTTCCTGCTTATGGCAAACATCGGAACAACTATAGCCCCATGGATGATCTTCTTCCAGCAAAGTACCGTGGTTGATAAAGGCATGAAAGAGAAAGACATTCTCTGGGGTAAACTGGACACCCTGGCAGGCTCTATTCTGACCGTGGCCGCTGCGATCTTTGTCATAATTGTTACCGGGAAGGTATTGTTTGGAAAAGATATAGAAAGTGCCGCACAGGCTGCCATTGCACTCATGCCAATCAACAAATATGTCGGTACACTTGTTGCGATCGGGCTTTTTGATGCCGGACTCCTGGGAGCGGTATGTATCTCCCTTGCCAGCTCATGGGCATTCGGCGAAGTATTCGGCTGGGCTCATTCATTAAATCATAAGGTCAGGGAGGCAAAATGGTTTTATGCATATTATTTTTTCGATCTGGTGCTTGCAGGGACTATAACGTTGATACCGCGTGCACCGCTGGTATTGATTACACTTTTTGTGCAGGTAGCAGCCACCGTACTTTTACCCACGGCACTGGTCTTTCTTATCATCCTGTTAAACAACGAAGAACAAATGGGAAA
Organism: bacterium; assembly: GCA_027364825.1. GTDB lineage: Bacteria > JAMCPX01 > JAMCPX01 > JAMCPX01 > JAMCPX01 > JAJYLM01. The sequence goes on from DAHXOM010000044.1 coordinate 1,437, forward strand.
GTACAAGAACAGCAGGTTTGAAAATATCATAAATATTTCTATTGTCATAGCTTTGATCGTTATATCAACCGGATACAGCCTTACCGTTGTATTTCCTAATATGTTAAGGTAGAAAAGGGTAGGGAGCAGTAACATGGGAAAGGTTCTCAACATATTCCGCGGATTTTTTGCAGCAGTGCAGGATGTTAACAAAAAATATAAAAAGCCTCAAATAAAAATGACCCGCATGGTATCCTTTTCCCTGCTCATGCTGCGTCTGTATTTGTTTTTTATGATAGCGATTCTGTTAGTCAAATTTATCACGTTGGCCCTCAAAGGCGGATTGGGGGTTGTACCGTGAACCCAATCGATATGAACCAAAAAATCCCGGCACGGCATGAAAATGGACAGTCATTTTTCCTGAGCGAACTGCTCGGTGCAAAAATAATGCTCAAAGGAAAAAAGATCGGGAATTTGAGAGATCTCATCATCAAAGAGAACGGGGCACTTCCGCATGTCACACATCTTTATATTTCCCTGCCTTTCGGCATGAGCGCGGTAATCCCCTGGGAGGAAATCGGGACGTTCATTGCCCGGGAGAAAAAAATAACCGTTGATGCAGACGATATCTCTCAATATAAGGGCGAGCCCGATGCCAGTGCCGTTTTGCTGAAAGATCATATCATCGATAAGAAAGCCATTGATTTAAAAGGCAGGGAGCTGGAAGTCGTTTATGATGTGAAATTGGCGGTGCGGGGCGGCAGGCTCTATGTCACGGATGTCGATCTGAGCCGCTATGGACTTTTGCGGCGCATGCACCTGACCAAATTGGCGAATTTTATATACAATTTAGCGAAAAACATCCAGGACCAGACCGTTTCATGGAAATACATCCAGCCGCTCCCGGAAAAGATTGGACGTTTTCAAGGCGACGTCAAACTGAACATCCTGAAAGAGAAGCTCGCTGATATGCACCCGGTAGATCTGGCAGATATTCTGGAAGAGATGGAACCGAATCAGCGTGTTGAAATTTTCGAGAAGCTCGATCCTGAACAGGCATCCGACACATTGGAAGAAATTGATCCGAATGCACAGCGTGATTTGGTCGAATCTCTCAAGATTGAGAAAGTTGCTTTGCTGGTGGATGAGATGACCACGGGCCAGGCTGCGGATGTTCTCTCGGTACTCTCGGTTTCAGAGGCCGATGCGATCCTGAAACGCCTGAATCCGGAAAATGCACGCAAGATCCGCACTATTATTGATCATCACGAAGAAAATATTCTTGATTTTGCTACACAGGATTTCATATCGTTTTCACCGGAAGTAACCGTGGAACAGGCGCAGGAACAGTACCGTTTCATAGCCAAAGGTAAAGATGTGGTAATGTACCTTTACATCCTGGATAATGAAAAGCATGTTCTCGGCGTACTGGATATTAAAGAGTTACTGATAGCGGAAGAGCAGGCCTTTCTCAAGGATGTGATGGTCCGGAATGTCATCTCTCTGGCCCATAACAGCACCCTCAGGAAGGCATCGGAATTTTTTACACGGTATAATTTCCGTGCATTACCGATAACCGACGCGGACAACAAAATTATGGGCGCTGTGACCTACCGTGATATCATGGGCTTGAGACACCGTTATATAGAATAGAGCTTCGAGAGCAGCCGGTTTCGTATGCTGCGAGGGCACGTATTGTGCATGCATCGATAGGGTGGTATCAATAAGCATTTGACAATCCGTATCAATTTTCATATAAGCTTTAAAACGGAAAAGGGAGATTTTTATGATTAAAATCCTGCTGGTTGACGATATGAGGAATTTTCTCGATCTTGAAGTTTCTTTTTTAAGAAGGGCGGAATCAAAGATCATAACCGCGAAAGACGGTGCAGAGGCATTAAAACTGGCAAAGATAGAAAGGCCGGATGTTATTCTTCTTGATCTGGAAATGCCCAAAATGAACGGTATCGAATGCTGCAGAATAATAAAGAGCGACCCTGCCCTGAAAAGAATACCGGTTATCATGGTTACCTCTACGGAGAAAAGGGCCGAATCAATAAAAGCAGGTTGTGACGATTTCGTTCGTAAACCAATTAACGAGTCCGCATTTCTTGAAGAGATTAAAAAGTTTGTCAGTATGAAGGTACGGAAAGAAGACCGTTATGATATTTCCATTGAGGTGAAATACACCTATAAAGAAAAAACCGTGTCTGCCTTTTCGAAAGACTTGAGCTATTCCGGGCTCTCTATAATTACAAAAGATATGATCCCTCTCAACTCACTTATAAGCCTGAGCCTTGTTCTGCCATCCAACGGGAAGGCCGAGACGCATAAATGCAAGGCAAAGGTAATGAGAACGTTTAAAGAAGAAACTGGGGATCGTGTGGTAAATGGTCTGGGCCTTGAACTGGTTGAAGCGGCATCAAAAACAATATCCGCAATAAAGACGTTTATAGACAATAAAGGATAGTTTACCCCGTTAGAAATCCTAACGATTTTCTGATTTTTTACAAACGATATTTTTCTGCAAAAAGATAATCATGGCATCGGGCCCGTTATAGGATTTCTAACGGGGTCAATCGATATAGCGCGGGAGCTCCGACAGGGGACACTGTTCGCACAGCGGTTTTGTCCTGCAATAGTTCTTGGCAAGTTCAACAATGAGTGCATGGTACTCGTTAAACATCACGGCATCGTGCTGAAGGTTGTCCATGAATAGTTGTTGTATATCATCGTACTGTGCATAATCATTAATAAAGCCGTGTCTATGCAATACCCTGCACGTGTAGCTATCGACCACGAAGATCGGCTTGTTGCATGCGTACAATAAAATGCTGTCTGCCGTTTCATTGCCAATACCTTTTATGGAGAGAAGCTCATCCCGCAGTGCTTTCGTTTCTTTTTTGCACATGGCATCTGTGTTCCCTTTATAGTTTTTTACAAGGTAATCAACCATACGCTTCAGGGGTTTTGCT
>DAHXOM010000047.1 GCA_027364825.1 bacterium
CAAATAATTTTTTGTACTGGCCGTAGCCTTCCTTGTCCAGGTCTTCTTTGGGGATGAACCGCAGGGAAGCCGAGTTTATGCAATACCTCAGTCCTGCGGGCTTCGGACCGTCATCAAAAACATGTCCCAGATGCGAGCCTGCCGTGCTCTCCACCTCCGTTCTGACCATGAAGTGGCTGGTATCTTTCTTCTCGATGATATTGCCCGGCACCAGCGGTTTTGTGAAGCTCGGCCAGCCTGTTCCGGAATCAAACTTGTCATTGGAACTGAACAAGGGCTCTCCTGAAACGATGTCCACATATATGCCTTCACGGTGGTTGTTCCAGTATGCGTTGTCAAACGGCTTTTCAGTACCGCACTCCTGCGTGACCTTGTATTGCAGAGGGGTGAGCTTCTTTTTCAGCTCTTCGTTTGAGGGCTTTTCATTACCCCACTGTTTTTCAAGATATGCATCACGTCCGGAACCAATCCTGTAAAGCTTGTACCGTATCGGATCCTTTTTGTAATAGTCCTGATGGTAGTTCTCCGCAGGATAGAATTGTGTGAACTTTATGATCTTTGTCACTATCGGTTTGTCAAAATGCCATAGCTTTGCAGTCTCTTCTTTTGATTTTTCCGCGAGCTGTTGCTCTTCATCCGTTTGATAGAAGATTGCAGTTTTGTACTGAGAGCCACGGTCAACGAACTGCCCGCCGCTGTCGGTCGGGTCTATCTGCCTCCAGTATACGTCGAGGATCTGACGATACGTAATCTTTGACGGGTCATAAGTCACCTGTATTGCCTCATAATGTCCTGTCGTTCCGGAGGAAACCTCCTCGTAAGTCGGATTTATTGTTTTTCCCCCTGTATATCCCGATACAACCTTTACCACGCCGTTGACGTGTTCAAACGGTGAAACCATACACCAGAAACACCCCCCTGCAAAGGTAGCGGTTTTCAATCCCTTCTCCCGGGTTAATTCCTTTGTTTCTGAATCGGCACTCTTTGATTCGCGGAAGTAAGCTGCACCGAAAGCAATGAGAGAACCTGCTATAACTGCAATAAATGTCTTCATCATGGTGTAATAATAATGTTCATTGTAATGATTACAATCAAGATGAATTCATAAATCCGTAACATTTTCGGTTATCTTGCACATCGAAATACTGTTGAAATACAGCAATACCATGCTTCATATTTTGCTTGCATTCATTTTTACGGGTGTGGTATACAATGAATGAATATTCATTCAAAGGAGAAGAAAAATGAGTAAAGAAGCTATAGCAAAACCCATTGGCGGTGGTTTTTTGCTCGAACCGACAACAGCAAAGGACATCTTTGTTCCGGAAGAGTTTACCGAAGAGCAATTAAGTTTTGCGGATACTGCCGATGATTTTATGGTGAAAGAAGTTCTTCCTCTGGAGGATCAATTGGAGGATCACGACAAGAAGATAGAATTAAACACCAAACTGATGAAAAAAGCCGGAGAACTCGGTCTTTTGATGATCGAGATCCCCGAGGAATTCGGCGGTCTTGGAATGAATCTGTCCACAGCATTAAGGGTCTCGGAGGCGATAGCGAAGTCGGGTGCCTTTGCCGGATCAATCCTCGCACACAACGGTATCGGTACATTACCCATCGTCTATTTCGGGAATGAAGAGCAGAAAAAGAAATACCTTCCGAAACTGGCAAGCGGAGAAATGATAGCTGCCTATGGTCTTACGGAAACAGGATATGGGTCAGATGCGCTCAGTGCCAAAACCAAGGCTGTTTTGAGCAAGGACGGAAAGTATTATACACTGAACGGTGAAAAACAATTTATAACGAATGCAGGCTTTGCCGATGTCTTTATTGTATATGCAAAGATAGACGGCGAGAAGTTTACTGCCTTTATCGTTGAAAAAACCTTTGAAGGTTTGTCAACAGGTAAGGAAGAAAATAAAATGGGAATCAAGGGTTCTTCTACAAGGCCTGTCATATTGAACGATGTCAAGGTACCCGTAGAAAACGTACTCGGAGAGATCGGTAAAGGACATCAGTCCGCTCTGGGAGTACTGGATATAGGACGTTTAAAGCTCGGTGTCGCATCAACAGGCGGTTCAAAGGAAGTGATAAAGCAGGTAGCCCAGTACACGAACCAGAGAATACAGTTCGGACAGCCCATTTCGAGCTTCGGCATGATCCGGAGGAAACTCGCAGACATGATGATTAAGGTATATGCCTCCGAAAGTATGTCATACAGGACATCAGGCATGATCGATAATGCAGTCCATGCACTCGACCATAAGGCACCTGACTACAGTAAGATGGCCGCAAAGATATTCGAGGATTATGATATTGAGGCATCGATCATGAAGGTGTACGGTTCAGAGATACTCGGGTTCGTCGTTGACGAAGGTGTTCAGAGCCTCGGCGGCTACGGATACATAGAAGAATATAAAGTAGCAAGAGCGTACCGGGATGCGAGAATCAACAGGATCTTCGAAGGTACGAATGAAATTAACCGCTTGCTCATACCAGGGGCCATTGCAAAGAAGTCCATGAAGGGTGAGCTTGATTTTATGGGCAAATTCAGTGAAATCAGCGCTGAAACAGAATCCGGCAAGGTCAATAAGAAACCGGAATCCGGTTTCCTCGGTCTTGAAAAACTGGCAACAGATATAGCCAAGAAAATAACTGTTTATACCACCGGTGTAGCTGTCCAGAAATACATGGCTGCTCTGATGGACAGGGCGTTTCAGTTCGGGAGAGGCGAGTACATATTTGAACAGCTGGCCAATATGATCATAGATGTTTATGCCATGGATTCCGTAGTAATGAGAACACTCAAGTTAAAAGATATGAAAGGCGAGCCGGCAGTGTCGATACCGGTACTCCTAACCCGCGCCCTTGTTTATGAGACTCTGAACAGGGTAACTCTTACGGCACGGCAGGTACTTGGCGATGTGGCTGAGGATAATGCGGCGGAATTTGCAGGTTATGAAAAGGCGTTATCAGGACTTGTGTTTACCTATCCCTTGAATGTATCGGGTATAAAGGATAAGATAGCTCTGCATATCATTGAAAAAGAAAGTTACTCGTTGTAAGTATACAGAATAGATTTTGTTTGTTTATGTCTTCAGGGGTTCAATTCATTGAACCCCTGATTTTTCTCTTGGGGGGCGTGTGAGTATGGTTCATGACATAGAAAGATTATTAAAGCCGCTCAGCAACGATAATACGTCGGGGTCTGCACAAATAGCTTTGTTTGCTATCAAACTAATCCGGAGAATGGTCAAACGTACGGATACGAGGGTATCCCCCGGTTTCTGCAAACTCATATCCGAACAGCTCATCTCTGCCCAGCCTTCCATGGGTATTATGCTGAACCTTGCGTACGGTATCGGGAAGATGGCCGGTACTGCACAACGAAAGGACATAGTACTCTATCTTGACGGATTTGAAACGGCAATGCAGGAACACGCCCGTATTATCGCGGTAAAAGTATCTGGCCTGCTGAAAAAAGTGAACGTGGTGATGACCTATTCCTCAAGCTCTACCGTGCTTGAAAGTTTTAAATACGCATACATGCATGGCTCAAAGTTCAGGGTAGTAGTCCTTGAATCAAGACCGATGAATGAAGGCAGGGACATGATGCTGCATCTTGTAAAGGCATTGATACCCGTTACCTATGTGACGGACGCGGCCGGTATGAGCATGCTTGCATCGGAAGATATCGATGCCGTGCTTATCGGCGGTGATGCCATGTATGGGAACGGATTTGTCTGCAAGACAGGCTCACGCGCAATAGCCGAACTCTGTAATAAAAAGGGAGTGCATTTGTACGGCTTGTGCGGGACCGAAAAGATCATACCGGAGCAGTTGTATAACAGGTTTGTTGTTTTGGATAGGCCTGCGAAAGATTTGACGGAATTTAAAAATAAATTTGCTGCGGTCATCAACAGATACTTCGAGATCGTGCCGCTGGACATGTTTACAAAGATTATCACGAATTCCGGACAATCGGTCATGCTGTCCGGCAGGACTTCCCGGTAGATTCTTCTTGACAATTACATAACATTATCATCTATTAACAATATTATCTATGCATAATGAATTGAAAACGGCAAAAAGGCTTTTGGAAATAATACCGCTCTCCATGGCACGAGTGCGCGCCGAGATGCGCTCCTGTATTCCTGCGAATTTGAGTGTCCCTCATTTCAGAATACTGGGCAGTATCATGCGGGGAAAAACACTCGTTAACGAGATTGCACAGCACCACGGCGTCAGCCAGCCCTCCATGTCCAGGAGTGTAGACAGCCTGGTAAAGCGAGGGCTGATAGAGAGAAGCCATGAGTCCGAGGATCGCAGACAGACACCTCTCCGGCTGACAAAAAAAGGTTCCGGACTTTTTCGTAAGATAAAAACTGCAACGGAAAGAAGACTGAGCAGGAGAATTTTAATACTGGATTCGAAAAGCCGCAATGCACTCTTACAGGGATTGGACGAACTTGAAAAACTATTTTCCATGAATATCGGACTGGTTGCTCCCCCCCGCAAAGGAAGAAGAATATGAAAACGTATACTGCCGGGATATCAAATCCGGACGATACAAAGATGCCCGCGGGTTATTCATCGGCAATCGAAACACATGAACTCACCCGGAAATTTGGAGACTTTACTGCGGTAGATTCGATTAATCTTCATGTTCCATCGGGTAGGATCTTCGGCTTAATCGGTCCGAACGGGGCCGGAAAAACTACCACGATAAAAATGCTGACGACCCTTCTGGAGCCTACGTCGGGGACTGCAAAGGTTGCAGGTTTCGATGTGCATTCTTCCTCAAAAGAAGTGAGAAAAAGGATCGGATATGTACCCCAGATGCTTTCCGCAGACGGTGGACTCACCGCTTACGAAAACCTTATGCTCTCGGCGAAGCTTTACGGCATGAAACGGTCTGATCGAAAAGCGAGAGTTGAGGATGCACTGAATTTTATGAATCTCAGCGAATCTTCGAATAAGCTTGTAAAGGCGTATTCAGGCGGTATGATCCGGAGACTCGAACTTGCCCAGGCAATGCTCCATATGCCGTCCGTTTTGTTTCTGGATGAGCCTACCATAGGATTGGATCCTGTTGCCCGCCGGGTGGTCTGGGAACGGCTTATCGCATTGAGGAAAGAGTACGGAATGACCATACTGATAACCACGCATGACATGGAAGAGGCTGACAGGCTTTGCGATGAGATAGCCCTCATGCACCGGGGCAAAATAACAATTTCCGGGAGTCCCGCTGATCTGAAAACTTCTGTAGGAACCGATGCCAATCTGGACGATGTATTTGTCCATTACAGCGGAGGCGTTATAGAGGAAGGAGGGAATTATCGTGATGTCAGAAAAACACGCAGAACGGCAAACCGGCTGGCTTAGTTCTTTTTTTCTTGTTGAGTTTTTCCGGGAAAGCCTGGCCATCTCCGAGGTTGAAATAAAGAAGCTTCTCCGTGATCCTACCGAGCTCTTTACGCGTGCGGTCCAGCCTGTGCTGTGGCTGGTGATATTCGGTCAGGTATTCAGCCGTGTCCGGGGCATACCGACAGGCCGGGTGACATATCTTGCCTTCTTGACCCCCGGGATCCTTGCGCAGAGTGTTTTGTTCAGTGCCATATTTTATGGGATCGCCGTTATTTGGGAAAGGGACCTCGGTATTATCCACAAGCTTATGGTAAGTCCTGCGCACCGCACCTCACTCGTCCTGGGGAAGGCAGTTTCATCAGGATTCAGGGGATTGGTCCAGGTAGTGATTATTTATGTTCTGGCGCTTGTCATGGGCATTTCGCTCCGCTGGGAGCCCTGGGCAATCGGCGGTGTTTTATTGAGCGTTGTCCTGGGATCGGCAATTTTTTCTACCTTTTCATTGGTTATTGCGTGCATCGTGAAAACGCGTGAGCGCTTTATGGGTATAGGGCAGATTCTGACCATGCCTCTTTTCTTTGCGAGCAATGCAATTTATCCCCTGGAACTCATGCCTCCATGGCTGAGGTGGTTTGCGAGATTTAATCCATTGACCTATCTTGTAGATGCCCTTCGCAGCCTCATGATTCAAGGCGGGCATAGCGTTCACAGCTTTGGTTTTGATCTCGTTGTCATGGTATCCGTTTTTATCGTTTTTCTCCTGACGGCCAGGCGTCTGTATCCAACCCTGATACAGTAACTCTTTGCCTGTTTTCAAATGCATTCCTTTTGGGGGCGATTGACTTTTTTAACGTATACGTTTTAGAAATATCTTTATGGTGCTGTTAAAGCTGGAGGACGATAAGTTTGCGGAATAATTCCATTGCAAAGGTCAATAGTCCTGTAGTTAACAATGTTCTTTTCCGGGAAAGGTTGTTTCAATCTCTTGATCAAGCAAGAAAAAAAAAGGCCGTTTGGATTACCGGTCTGCCGGGCTCAGGTAAAACAACCCTTGTTGCAAGCTACCTGTCTGCAAAGAAACTTTCCCATGGATGGTATCATATCGACAGTTCGGATGAAGATCTTTCGACTTTTTTCTATTATCTGCGGTATGTAGTAAAAAAGATAACACCGGTAAAAAGTTCAAAGCTTCCCCTTTTAACCCCTGAATATATTGCCAATATAGAAACATACACGCACAGATTTTTTGAGATCCTTTTCAGCATGCTGCCCGAAGGTTTTGTCCTTGTGTTTGACAATTACCATGAGATCAACGGCAATCCTGTATTTCATAATGTTGTAAACGAGGTTTTGTCGAGGGTCCCGGAGCACGACAATGTCATAGTGATCAGCCGTACAGAACCTCCGGGTATATTCTCGCGTCTTCGTGCAAACAGCATGATGGAAATTATAGACAATGAACTTATGAAATTTACACCTGAAGAAACGAACGGCATTGTGCAGATCCGTTCAGG
>DAHXOM010000049.1 GCA_027364825.1 bacterium
ATTCTGAACAGGCCTGAAGTATTAAATGCACTGAACTCACAGCTGCTGGGAGACTTAAGCCTTGCGCTCGATGAATTAAAACAGCACCGGGAGTTAAAGGTATGCATATTGACGGGCGCTGGTGAAAAGGCGTTTGTTGCCGGTGCGGATATAAAAGAACTCAGCTCTCTCGATCCGTTCGGTGCTGCAGCATTTTCCATGAGAAGCGATATTATAAAACAGAAAATGGATGAGCTCAGCATACCGTTTATCGCGGCTGTAAAAGGTTTTGCACTGGGCGGCGGATGTGAGCTTGCAATGGCTTGCGATATGATTATTGCAAGTGATGACGCGAGATTCGGGCAACCCGAGATCAACCTCGGCATCATACCCGGTTTTGGCGGCACCCAGAGGCTCACCCGTCTTGTCGGTAAGGGGATTGCTATGGAACTCGTACTTACCGGGGATATTATAACGGCACAGCAGGCAAAAGAAATAGGGCTGGTGAATAAGGTTGTTCCCAAAGAAAAATTTATGGAAGAGGTAAAGGCGGTTGCTTCGAAGATTGCAGCGAAATCAAAAACAGCGATTATGATGGCAAAGAGGGCCATTGATTACGGCAGAGAAACGGATCTGAAGACAGCACTCGAAATAGAGAGAGATGCCTTTGCCGTGCTTTTTTCCACCGAGGACCATACGGAAGGACTTCAGGCGTTTATAGAGAAAAGGAAACCGGTATTTAAGGACCGATAATAATTCATTCAAAACTCAAAATTCAAAATTAAAGCAGAAAGGAGCTTGGCATGCAATTTGATCTTACGGATGAACAGAAGATGATACTCGAGACAGCGAGGGATTTTGCCAACGGCGTGGTTAAGCCGAAGGCAAAGGAAATCGATCAAACAGGGCAGTTCCCTGCGGATACGGTAAAGAAACTCGCAGAACTTGGATTCATGGGTATGATGGTCCCATCGGAATACGGCGGTGCAGGACTTGATGCAATATCCTACGTCATCGCAATGGAAGAAATATCAGCCGCCTGTGCGAGTACCGGTGTAATCATGTCGGTAAACAACTCCCTTGTCTGTGATCCGCTTTTGAAGTTTGGAAACGAAGAACTGAAAAAGGAATATCTTACTCCTCTGGCGCAGGGCGGGAAACTCGGCTGTTTTGCATTGTCGGAGCCGAATGCCGGCTCTGATGCCGCACGACAGCAGACTACCGCTGTCCAGGAGGGAGACTCTTTTATCCTGAACGGAACGAAGAATTTTATAACGAACGGTAAGGAGGCCAACATTGCCGTTGTGTTTGCCATGACGGATAAGGCAAAAGGCCATAAAGGTATCAGTGCATTTATAGTGCCTACGGATGTAAAAGGTTTTACCGTCAGCAGGCTTGAACACAAACTCGGTATACGGGCATCATCGACTGCCCAGATCATGCTGGAGGACGTAAGGCTTACGAAGAAAAACCTTCTCGGCGGTGTGGGAGACGGATTTAAGGTTGCCATGTCGACCCTTGACGGCGGAAGGATAGGCATTGCATCCCAGGCCCTCGGCATTGCACGAGCAGCAATGGAAGAGTCCATTGAGTTTGCAAAGCAAAGGGAGGCCTTCGGTCAGCTGATCCATAACTTCGAGGCAATCCAGTGGATGGTTGCCGATATGGCGACAAGGCTGGATTCGGCAAGGCTGCTCACCCTGCGTGCCGCTTATCTCAAAGACAAGAAAGCAAGGTTTACCAAAGAGGCTGCAATGGCAAAATTATTTGCAGCGGAGACAGCCATGTGGATAACGACAAAGGCCATACAGATCCACGGCGGATACGGCTATACGACGGATTATCCGGTAGAGAGGCATTTCAGGGACGCGAAAATAACCGAGATATACGAAGGCACTTCAGAGATCCAGCGACTGGTCATTGCAGCAAACATGTTTAAAGATTGAGACAGAGACCCATGGCGAAGGGTAATGGCTTGTCCGGTTCCGGTGTTTTGAGAGATAAAGGCATCGGTATATTCGATTCCGGTGTAGGTGGTCTGACTGTCCTGCGTGAGATCAAAAAGATGCTGCCGCACGAAGATATATTTTACCTTGGAGATACGGCGCGCGTGCCCTACGGAAACAGGTCAAAGAATACGATCATCAAATACTCCATGCAGAACACGCATTTTCTTACGGAAATGGGCATCAAGATGCTTGTGGTCGCATGCAATACTTCGTCGTCCGTTGCTCTCAACGCCTTGCGGAACAGATTCCCGGGACTGCCGATTATCGGCGTCATAGAGCCGGGTTCCGAACAAGCGAACGGCGCGACAAAGAGCGGAAGGGTAGGTGTTATAGGAACCAGGGCGACTATTGGAAGCGGTTCATACAGGTCTGCCCTCCATCGGTTCGATCGCGGTATAAAGGTTTTTCAGCAGGCGTGTCCGTTGTTTGTGCCTGTTGTTGAAGAGAGTATGCACAGGACACGGTTTGCACACGATATCGCACGGCATTATTTGCAGAGTTTAAAAAAGCACAATATAGATACCCTCATTCTGGGATGTACCCATTATCCGCTTCTTTCACCCGTGATACAAAGGGTCGTCGGAAATAAAGTAAAGCTCATAAATTCAGGGCAGGCAGTTGCTTTAAAAACAAGAGAATACCTGTCAAAACTGGATTTGTTAAAGACACAGGGTAAAGGCAATATCCATTTCTTCGTAACCGACACACCCTTGCAGTTTAAAAAAATAGGAAGATTGCTTCTTTCGCATGATATTGATAATAGTATCCATAAAGTGGTATTAGAGGACTATGAATAAAAAGAAATACCAGAAATATATTATCGC
>DAHXOM010000051.1 GCA_027364825.1 bacterium
GGGTTTTTCCCAGACGGTGTTCAACGATATTGCCTCACTCGAAAGGGCAATGGACAATCAAACCGCTGCCGTCCTGTTCGAAACCATACCTGCAACGCTCGGTATATACGTGCCAGATACGGCATATTTTAAACAGGTGAGGGAGTTGTGCGATAAAAACGGGAGTCTCATGATCATCGACGAGGTGCAGACAGGGCTTGGCAGGACAGGGAAGCTCTGGGGCATCGAGCACTTCGGTGTCGTTCCGGACATCATTGTCATCGGCAAGGGCCTGAGCGGGGGCATGTATCCCATGACAGCCACCTGTTTCAAAGAGAAGCTTGAGACCGTCTTTAAAGACGATCCCTTTATCCACGTCTCCACGTTCGGGGGTGCGGAGGTCGGGTGTCCTGTTGCGTTAAAGGTGCTCGAGATTTCTTCAGACCCGTCATTTTTGCAGCATGTCCGTACAATCCAGTTACTGTTCGAGCACGGATTTGCCCGGTTAAAAGAAAAATATCCGAAGCTTATTATTTCGGCACGGCAGCTCGGCCTGATGATGGGGATAAAAATGGCGAACGAGCTGTGCGGACCCGTCATGACAAAGTCATGCTATGATAACGGCATCCTCAGTATCTATGCGAACAACGACACCTCGGTAAGCCAGATCTTGCCGCCGTTGATCATATCGGAACAGGAGACCGGAGAGGTCTTGAAAAGGCTTGATAAGGCGTTTGAGCAGGCGAACACATTGCTCGATTTATAAACCACGTTATACCTGTTTTCATTTGTCGGCCGGAATGAGCTACTGGTAAAATAAAGGTCGTCGAGACAGATGCAATAGGGTATATTCGCAGAAAGAAGGAGGGTATCCATGACACTGAACATCGATACGGCACTCTTGAAAAAGTTCGAAGCAGGCATTGATCCTGCACATCCTGAAAAGTCCGTTATCCCTGCCCGCATACTCGGCTATGGGGAGATCAGTACGGTATTCGAGCTCAACTATGCGGGCCAGGAAGGCATTGCCTATAAACGTATGCCTATATTTGATAACCGCCCGCAGGTCGAACATTACACCGTCATATACAACGAATACAACGAAATCCTGCTCACTACCGGCATCGATGTCCCTGAATACGGATCGGCAAGTATTGTTACGGACAAAGGCGATATCGTGTTTTTTGTCGTCCAGAAAAAGCTCGTGCCGGAATCCCTCGGCAACAAGATCATCCATATCGCTGCCGATGACAGCATAAACCAATTGGTCCTGAATGTACTGAAGAATCTGAAGAGGATATGGGATTTCAACGGCAGGGACAGCGGCATCAAAATCGGTATCGACGGGCAGATTTCAAACTGGGCTGTCAAAAATTTCAATCCCGAAAGGCCGGTAATAACTGAAGGAACGGAACTCCTGTACATAGACACAAGCACGCCCCTTCTGCGGAAACAGGGCAGGGAAATGCTTGAATCGGAACTCCTGCTGAAAAGCACACCGTCTTTTCTGCGGTGGGTTGTAAAGTGGTTTTTTCTTCAAGAGGTGCTGGACAGGTATTATGATTTCAGACTCGTTGTTATCGACCTTATCGCTAACTTTTATAAAGAAGGCAGGCCCGACCTGATCCCGCAGCTTATCGAGCGTGCAAACGGGTTCTTCGATGGAGAAGCAAAGCAGTACAGGTTAACACCCATAGCATTGAAGGAGATAGAGGCTTATTACAAGAATGACGCCTTTATATGGAAACTGTTCCAGAAATTGAGAAGGTTCGACCGGTTCTTGAAAACGAAGATATTCATGGGACAGTACCCGTACATCCTGCCGGAAATTATAAAAAGATAGATAAAATAAGTTGCAAAGTTATCACGAGGTCAGGTTTTGCAGATGCTTTTTATAGGGTAATGGGCAGGAACGTGCTTTACCGGTTCACTGCCTGCATCCCGGATTCATTGTAGCGCGTGCCTGCCGCAGAGCCCGGCGGTACCGCATTTCCGATCCGCTCGATGTCGTCCTTCGTCAGGGTGATTCCAACGGCAGCGATATTCTCTTCGAGGTACTGACGGTGTTTCGTACCCGGTATGGGTACGATATCTTTACCCTGAGCAAGCACCCATGCGAGAGCAAGCTGTGCCGGTGTGCACTTCTTTTCGGAGGCAATCTCTTCGATGCGCTCGAGGAAACGCACGTTTTTCTTCAGATTATCTTCCTGGAACCGCGGATGATTGCGTCTGAAATCGTCTGCGGATAGTCTGTCGGTACTCTTGAGACTGCCGGTGAGGAACCCCCGGCCGAGGGGACTGTAAGCAACAAAGCCTATGCCGAGTTCCCGGCATGTCTTCAAAATGCCGCTCTCGACGTCCCGGGTCCAGAGCGAGTATTCCGTCTGGAGTGCGGTGATCCGGTGGACTGCGTTTGCCCGGCGGATCGTCTCAATCGAAGCCTCGGACAGTCCGAGGAACCGTACTTTACCCTGTTCGACGAGCCTTGACATAGCGCCGACTGTTTCTTCAATAGGCGTCTGGGGATCAACCCGGTGCTGGTAGTAAAGGTCGATCGTCTCGATGCCGAGTCTCTTGAGGCTTGCCTCGCATGCCCGGGCAACGTATTCCGGTTTCCCGTTGATGCCCAGCCGTGCACCGTCCTTTCCGCGTACATTCCCGAACTTTGTTGCGATGACCACCTTGTTGCGGAAGGGCTTTAATGCCTTTCCGACGAGTTCTTCGTTATCTCCTACGCCGTACATGTCTGCGGTGTCGAAAAAATTAATGCCGAGATCAATCGCACGGTGGATTGTGGCAATGGACTCTTCATCGTCCCTTTTCCCGTAGAATTCCGACATGCCCATACACCCGAGACCGATTGCTGATACTGTCAGCCCTGATTTACCAAGCGTACGTTTCTCCATAAGAATCCTCCTCTAAGATAAAATATAAGCTCAACCTGCCGGGAGTAAACCCCGTTAGAAAGCTGAAACAGATCATTAGTCTAC
>DAHXOM010000057.1 GCA_027364825.1 bacterium
CCAACCCCGCCCACTTGATAAATGCATAATAAAGTTCCCATTAGTATCAAATTTTTGGACCAACCCATTACTGCCTGAATCGGTCACCACATACACCGATCCGTCAAGCCCGCACGTAACATCTAGTGGCGACCCTTCCACCGTATTCCACATACTAACAAAATTCCCATTTTGGTCAAACCGCTGAATGCGACTATTATAAAAATCGGCTACGTAGATAGAACCATCTTGACTTACAGCAACACCCTGCGGTTGATCGAAAATGCCCTCTGCGTCTCCGGGGCCGCCGGTGATCATGGAAACATAAACTCCGTCAGAAGTATATTTTTGCACGCGCTCGTTAGAATAATCAGTTACCCAAATAAAGCCTAGAGAGTCTGTAGAAAGCCCGAAAGGCTCCGACCACCCTCTCCACTGTGCTATATAAGCGCCATTGGAATCAAACTTCTGAACAAAATCCGTATCAACATCGGAAACGTAAACATTGCCCGATAGATCGACTGTTATTCCCCAAGGGGTCTTAAACGCACCCGTATCGTCTCCATAGCGGCCCCATTTAGTAATGAAACCACCGCCGCTGGTAAATTTTTGTATCACGCTATTGCCTGTATCTACAACATAGACAGAACCATCGCTGCCAATGGCAATGCCTGTTGGCGTTTGAAACTCACCATCACTTGTTCCAAATGTCCCCCACTTACCTATAAAAACTCCATTTGGATCGAATTGTTGTACCCGGTAGTTGAAACTATCCGCTACATAAACATTCCCGTTTGCTCCTACTGCGATCCCTAAAGGGTAATTGAATTGTCCGTCTCCGTCTCCTTCGCCTGGGCTACCCCATTTTGATATGAACTTCCCCTGGTTATCGAATTTCTGAATGCGGCTGTCGTCCGTTACATAAACAAAACCACCAGAAGACACAGCAAGTGCGGTCGGATTTAAAAACCGGCCCTCACACGTCTCCACGTTTTGATCGGAGGGACACGCTCCTCCCCAACTGGTTATCAGATTTCCATCGCTGCTGAATTTAAATACACTCATTCCTGCAAGGATGTAAATGGATCCGTCCGGTCCGTTTGCAACGCTTGACGGATAATGAATTTGACCCCAGCCATTTTTTATAAGTGGGAGAAATTGAGAGAAAGTTTCTTTTACTGGTACGACATTCCTGATAATTTTAATATCCAGCAGTGCATTCGCAATACCAGCGGAGCCCGTCGCAAGAGTGCTGACCGTTGTAATTGAGTCTGCGGGCAGGTATACGTCCTTGTCAGTCCTTGCAGTAAGACCGGCTTGTACACCGTTCACGTTCAACGCCTGATAACAATTCACAGTTTTTCCTGTTTTTGCATCTTTCAGTGAAGCGTAAAAATATACCGTGCCGGTCGCGGCCTGAGAGGGAATTTGAAGTGCTGGAACTGTTTTCACTTCTCCGCTAGAGACAGAATCCGTTATATTTGCCTGAGCAATGATAACGCCCTTGCTGTCTGTAAGAGTAAGTTTTTCCGTGGTGTACGTTGTATCCGCTCCACCGGTATTCTCTATGCCGAGAGAAACGGGGTCTCCGGCATTCAAAGAGTTGGGACCGATATATTTCACGGCCAAAACGGACTGGGGTACGCTGAATTTTGTTATTTGCTGATTCACACTGCCAGCGGGCGTAGTAAATTTCGCATAGAGAAAATGCTGACCGGCTGCAATAGTTGCAGGAATGGGTACAGCATAATTCAAGGTTATCGAGGTAGGAGACAACCCGAGAGAAACACTTCTCGTTTCACTAAATCCTGCGTCAGGAGCATAAACCATCAGAGACAAATTGTCCTGATTGAATTGGCCCGTGTTCGTCAAGGTCAGGACTATATTGGCAGTGTCACCGGCACGGTAAGACGTTTTGTCAAAAGAGAATGTGACAGCAGGGGTATTCGGGATGGAAACTGTTGTCGGAGCGCCGGTCCTGGTTTCATCGGACTCGGTATAGGTCAACGTGTATGCGCCGAACTTAAGCGGCGGTATTGTTACGGGAACAGCAACAGTTTTGCCCTCGCCGAGATTCATGGCAAAGGACTGGCTGCCGGTGGAGACAACGACGCCGCTCGGGTCTGTGAGGCTTATGTTGATGATGCCGGAGGATATGCCGACCTTGCCGATATTGTTTACGTCAAAGGATAGGTAACCGGATCCCGCGGTCAATGGGGTATTGAAATTCGGCGTGATGGAAATCTGGCTTTTGATAGGTGTGGCGGTGATGGTGACTGTTGCAGGAGAGCTGTCGATGAACTGGTCATTGACAACGAGTTGCAAAACATATGTTCCTGCTTTGTCGGCCGTGAAGGTGGGATTTACCGAATTCGCATCGGTAAGTGCGGCCATGCTGCCGTTGGGTTTGGATTGGAATGTCCATTTGTAAGTTATCGGATCGCCATCCGGGTCGCTGCTGGCAGACGCATCGAGTGTGACCACATCGCCTTGTGTTGCTGTTTGCGCCGGCCCTGCGTTGGCGACAGGCGGCTGGTTGTCCTGAGAAAGGGAGGCTTCGCCGGTGGGGGAGTATTTGATACGGTAGATTTGATACAGGCCGGGATAGGCTGTGCCGGTGATGGAGGTGGAAAGATTGCTTGAACCATCTTCTATTGATCCTTTAAGAACAACTGTATATGGCCCATCCCCCGTCCCAAATAACTTGAGAATATAATTGCCTTCTGAAGGTTCGTCTATGTGTAACGTCTTTTCGGGTTCCCCGGTCGGGTCTTGAGTATTAATGGAGTCAATCAATTCTGTGCCATAATATGTACGCGGAATATCTTCGACTTTAGTGTCAGTTACTTTGTCATATCCCGTAACTCGCCCTTTCGGATCTACGATCTGAACTTCCACTGGTGAATATATCCAACAAGAAAGCCTGCTAAGATTTGGCGGCCTTCTGCTGTAAAGAGCAGTGAATCGTCTGATCCCAAGTGCATGATAAGTAGGATTTTGATATTCATCTTGATAAAACTCTGCCAGCGCAGGCGCAGGCAGACGATCATAGAATTTCCCCGGATCATTTGCGCTATATGATTCATATTTCTGACTGTAACCACTAACCAGAACGAAATGGCCTTTAGAACCAGGGTACGAGATTTGCATAATATCCGGCATCCCCGAGAAA